>CAIPBJ010000143.1 GCA_903863255.1 uncultured Methylophilaceae bacterium | reverse complement strand
CATGATACTGCTCAGTATCGGCATTTTAGTAGAGGTCGTTAGAAGGTGGTATTTTGGTAGCGAGCCAGTAGGCATGATCATGATGATTTACTCGCTGGTATCGTTCGCTGTTAATTTCTATGTGCTCTCTAAGCTCACAAAATTCAAGGACGGTGAGGTACACCTAAGGGCAACCTATATCTGCACGCGTGCTGATGTGATTGCAAATTTTGCCGTTTTTATTTCAGGTGCAGTCGTCTATTATTCCGGTCAGAAAGCGATTGATTTAATTGTTGGATTGCTTATCGGACTCTACGTATTAAAAGAATCCCTTGAAATTCTGTATGAAAAAGCAGACTAAACCATTGGTATGAAATTCAATCAGGATAGTTCCAATGGACTATTGAGCAGTCATGACTATTTTTGGATAATGTCTCTCAATCAAACCTGAATGAATAGAGAAAAAATTGTCCCATCTGGACGCAGCTGTTTTTAGAAGTAATCGGGAAAAATCCCTATCCAAAAGTAATCATCAATTGAATGAGAATGAAGACGTGATTCAACATCCGAATGAAGCTTCAGGCTCGAGCAACAATGGTATAGAAAATGGCCAGATGAATAAAGAGATGGCTTCTAAGTTCGTTGATTGAATACCTTGATCATTTAAATACCCAATCTTTAAAGTTGTTGAAGAAATCATCGAATTTATCAAAAATAAGTTCGGCGGTTTTGTAAATGATAAAAAGCAGACTATTAATAAGCTGAAATGGGATGATTAATAGTAAAAATAGAATATGGCGCATGATCTTTCCTTCTCATAGCAAGTCTAATCATTGGAAAAAGCCAATATGTCTTTTGGATTGCCTTTTCCGTCCGTTTTAATTACGCAATATACATGCCAAAGATTTCAACTTGATATCCATCACATGACTTAAATGTTTTTTGCATCCCGAATGGGATTGAAATGGCTATTGAGTCAGACTGCCTAAATCGAAATGATAAGACCGATGAGCCTTTTTACCTCTTAAGGCTCGTATGAAAAAAGATTTGGATTTTACAATTTTTCGCTTGCGTTTTCTTGTAAAACGAATGTCAAAATCCCTATCCACAAAAACTGTGGATTATTTTGTGGATAGCTGTGACTTAAAAGTGTAACTTGCCATTTTGTAACGATTTTTTTAAATCGCCTAATTTTTAATCTATTTATTTATATATATAAATCAATGGGTTAAAATATTTATATAGTTTATTGGTACTTCTCGGCTTCTCTTAAAGTATCACTTGAGGTGATGTGAATAACTTGGAAGTTTTTAAGCTGGAATCGGTCCATACTTCTTTGAATTTTCAGCGACTTGCGTCATTTTTATGCATGGATTTATTCCTACTTTCCACTTGCATATGACCGTTCAATATCGTGCGTTCTTAGTTCAAAAATGGCTTAAATGTCAGGCTTTTCCAGATAGGAAAGAATAAGTTTCAGTTGGGTATGGTTGCTAACACGCTGAAACGTGTTGACTTGAAGCGACTTTAAGACAATAAACGTTCGACTACTTCAGTCATTCGATCACAAGGGTAAGGATCACTTATCCATTATGGGTAGTCTTACACGCATTTTTTGGAAAACTGTTAAATTTGGATTTACAGCGGATTCTATATGGATTCTAATACCCAGCTTTGATAAATGGAAAGTTGAATGAGTAGCCTGAATCAATTCACCGAACTTGATCATGAAGACGTGACGCCAGAGCGTCAATCTGCTTCAAAACGAACAACATGGGTCAGTGTGGTCGTCAATGTGTTCCTTAGCGCTGTTCAGGTGACGGTTGGGTTATTCTCAGGTTCTCAGGCCCTGATTTCTGATGGCATTCATTCATTGTCAGACCTGGTATCTGATTTTGTGGTGCTTTTTGCTATTCATCATGGACAAAAAGAGGCGGATGATGATCACCAGTACGGGCATCAGCGATTTGAAAATGCAGCTACCTTAGTTCTAGGAGCCATTCTTATTATTGTTGGCTTGGGAATGATTTGGGCATCCGCATTGAAGCTTCAGAATCCCCAGAGTATTCCTGTCGATCATGTTGCAGCAATATGGGTTGCCCTTATTGCCTTGATTGCAAAAGAAGGTCTTTTCCGTTACATGCTTTTGATTGCGGAAAAGGTGGGGTCCGGACTGCTTGTCGCAAATGCATGGCATGCCCGTTCCGATGCTGCATCTTCAATGGTGGTCGCGTTGGGGATCGTTGCGAATCTAATGGGATTCCCCTTGCTTGACCCTGTTGCTGCATTGATAGTAGGTTTTATGGTAAGCAAGATGGGATGGGGATTTTTATGGGGATCCTTAAATGATTTAACTGATCGGGCCGCTTCTGAGGACCAAATATCAGCAATAACGTCTGACATTCTGGCAACACCGGGTGTACTCGGCCTCCACCAGTTAAAGACCCGTAAAACGGGTGATATGATACTTGCGGATGTGCACCTGGAAATTGATGGTGACTTGACCGTGAGAGAAGGGCATGAAATAGCGAGACAAGCCAGGCTTAACGTGATGGCGCGCCATCCTGTCCTTTATCTTATGACGCATGTCGATCCGGTTAATCCCTCTTCCTATCTTCCTTCAGACGCTTAATCATATTTGGAATTTAAGGGAATATCTCCTGGATGCTCATGTTAAAATCGGGAAAACAATTGAAGGTCACCTGTAACGATTAAGGCTATTTAGATGAGTGACAATGAAAATATCGAGGACCTCCTAAATAAAGTCAAGCTGATGATAGAGCGTCATAGGCTTGT
>CAIPBJ010000142.1 GCA_903863255.1 uncultured Methylophilaceae bacterium | reverse complement strand
TACCGTAATCAATTGAGCATTCATCTTAAATCATCCCAAATCTTAGATTCGAATCTAGTTATAAGGAAAATATTTATGTTCTGTTCAAAATGTGGAAACCAAGTTGAGGGGCATGCAAAGTTTTGTTCGCATTGCGGCTCAGAAATGACAAACAATAATGAAGTTTATATACACAATCCTATCAAACAAGAAGATCCGTTGAATAGTACGAATATACTTAGAAATACGAATTCTCCAGCTACTAACATTCTGAGATTTAATAAGAAATCGTTAACTTTGATAGCAGTATCAGTAATTAGCGTGATTGCAATAGCGATTGCTAGTCAATCCAATAATAATGTGAATAGTTCATTGCCCGCTAGCAACGAACAGACAGATTCTAATGCTGTGGTGGGTGATGGTTTGGATGTGAAGTTGGAAAGAGTCAAGTTTGAGGACAATAATTTTTGTACTTTTTACTTTGATATCGCAAATCATACCAAGATGAACATTACGGGAGGAATGATATCAGTAATTGAAAAAGACAGCGGAGGCACCATTCTGGATAAAGGCTACATTCAGTTCACAAATGGCATTAAGCAAAATGCGAATACATCACTGGATATGTATGTAAGCAACTGTTCAAGTATTGCCTCGCTCGACCTTAAAGCGCTTGAAGCCTTAATGGTGGATGGTGAGTTTGCAACCGGCATCAATGACGGAGATGTTCCTTTACATAGTGGCTCAGATACAAATATCCCGGTCAACTCGCTGGCTGGCGGAATCAAAGCAGTTAATCCATCAACTGTGGGAAGTTCTAATCCACAGTTAGCTGATCAAGATTCAGGAAGTTATGAAAAATTAGATAGTGGCGTTATGGCAATGAAATATGCTTCCAATCCTTTTGAGGTAAGAAAGTCCTTAGGTAAAAAGTACGAAACAGAGATTTTTACAGATAAATTTATCGATGAAGGAAGCACTGCATTGATAATTGATGGAAATTTCGGTTTTTATTGTCGCATGAAAGGTGATGAGTTTGGTCAGCATAATCAAAGAGGTACTATGGTCGTTAGAGGGGTGCTAGCTGAAAGTGACGGAAGAATAGGATTGGATCATTGCATATTTGTTTCAAATGGATCTGACAATTCTACGCCTGCAGATTCGCCAGCAGCCTCAGATTCAAGCGATCAACCAGCTAATAATTGATGATACTTATCTAAACAATCAATTACTTTTAAAGTTAATGCGTCCGAGTTAACTAAAATTTGAAAAATTACGTTCTATTCCACCTCCTTTAAGTGCCTGAATCCAGATTCGGACAAGGAGGTGGTCATCTACAAGGCAGTTGGTATACCAGCATCATTCAATGCAGGATATTAATTAACCTTCCATGAAAAGTGCTTCGGCTTTTACAAGTTTGCAGTTACAGAATTCATATATTGATTACCATCCTCATCTCTAATGTATAGTATGCATGTAAATTGAACTGACAATAGTATGTTGAATGAATAGCTTGAGGTAATGATGATACCGGATTTTAAAATCAATAAGAGACAGTTGTTAAAACTGACATTAGCGGCTTTAGTCACCCCATTCATGAGAATGAACAATCTTGTTGCTAAAGATTTGGATGAGACGCCAACTTTGCAAACTGATGCACGTTTAGGAATCAACCTCGCTTCTATCAAAGATTGGAATACAGAACTTCCATTCGTTGACATGTTTAAGATGTCGCGGACATGGGTGAGCCAGCAAAAGGGAAAAGACTGGGGTGCGGGTCCCAAATTAGATTTAGATGAGAATGGTTGGGTAAAACGTCTGGAAGAGAATTGTTTTGCCAACACCATCATTTGCTCTGATTCCAAGGGCCACTATCCCAGCGGAAACTATACCGTTTTTTACGATGGTGAAGGGGAGCTTTCTTTTGATGGCGAATATAACTCTTTTAAAGTAGTTAAATCACTGCCGGGAAAGATAATTCTTAAAGTGAATCAAAAGAAAGGCATGTTCATAGTAAATATTATAAAAACTAACCCAAATAATTATTTAAGAAACATACGAGTCATTATTCCAGGATCCGAATCCGAATATCTAAACAATCCATGGAACCCATCATTCTTAAAAAGATGGGCGGGAGTGGCATGCCTGAGAATGATGGATTTCATGGTAACCAACGATTCTAAACAAATTTCATGGTCCAATAGACCAAAACCTGAAGATGCTTCTTATGCCATAAAAGGTGTGCCAGTTGAGATGTTGGTTGATTTAGCTAACCGGTTAAATTCAGAAATCTGGTTTTGCATGCCGCATCAAGCTGAAGATGATTATGTAAAGCATTTTGCTAGATATGTTAAAGAGAACCTTAATGTTAAGTTAAGGGCCTGGATCGAATATTCAAATGAAGCTTGGAATGGCATATTTTCTCAGAATGAGTATATGGGCATTCAAGGGAAGCTTTTAAAGTTAGATGAGAATGTTTGGGAAGCTGGTTGGAAGTATTACTCTTTGCGCTCGGTACAAATCTTTAAAATCTGGGAAGACATCTTTGAAGGCACAAAGCGTATTGTTAGGGTCCTCTCCTCGCAAGCAGCAAATTCATACGTTTCCGAAGTTATTGTTAAATATAACAATGCTTTTAAAAACACGGATGTATTGGCAATAGCACCTTACGTCACTTTGATTGTTCAGCCCAAAAATGAACATGGGATTACAGAAGAAGTTGTATCAGGTTGGAATAAGTCTCAATTATTTGATTACATAAATAAAATTTCTCTTCCAAATTCGATTCAGTGGATAGAAAGCAATAAAAAAATTACCGATAAGTACCATTTGAATATTGTATGTTATGAAGCAGGCCAACATTTGATCGGGGTGTTTGGATCGGAAAACAACGATAAGGTCACTAATTTATTTCTGGAAGCCAATGAAAGTCCTCAGATGGGGGAAATCTATTCTCAGTTCCTGAACGCATGGACATCCAGGGGAGGAGATTTGATATGTGTCTTTAATAGTGTATCTTCCTGGTCAAAATGGGGAAGCTGGGGCCTGCTTCAATACTATGATGACAATCCGAATGGTTCGCCCAAATACTTGGCAGTAATAAAATGGGCGATATCACGCGGTCAGAAGATGTCTATCTAAGGGTATTGTTTTATCTAACATCATCACTACTTGCTGGTGTGACTAAAGACTTAAAAAAGTGGTTGCCAGAAGTATCGGCGGAATTCATAAAATGTAATGTTTATGCATGGTTAAGGAGTAACAATGATAGGGTATCAAATTAGTTTCTTTACAGTCCAAGGAAGACGACACCAACACATGTCATTGGCTGAATGGCTTATATATAGCGCTCGAGAACTTGGAATTAGAGGAGCAACCATCATTGCTGCCAGTGAAGGATATGGCCATGATAAAAGTATTCATTCAGCTCATTTCTTTGAACTTGCTGACCAACCTCAAGTAGTTATTATGGTGGCAAGTGAGGATGAGATGCACAAAATATTTGAGTTGTTGACGCAAGAGAACATAAAGTTATTTTATGTTAAAACTCCAGTTGAATTCGGTGTGACAGGCGAAGACTGATTTCTTAGAACGATGGCCTAGTGATTCTTGACTACTTTGAAAGTTTGTTATCGATAACTTCATAACGACGCTCGCCGGTATGATCATTATAAATAACTTGAGTTAACGCGCCAGTCTCCGGGTCGATAAATCTCTCGTCGGTTTTCTTCCAAGTTCCAGTTAATCGCTCCGAATTTTTTTTATAGCGCCAACGTTCGAAAACAATTGAAATAAAAGCAACAGCACTCCATAAAGCAATTGGCCATCCAACTGAGAATCCAGAAATAACTAAAACGATTCCTGTAATTACCATCATTAATGCAATTAAGAAACAGGCTTTTCGTAACATTTTAAATTTTCTCGACTACAATGACGGTGCCATAAGCAACGATCTCGCTCATCGTTTGTCCAATTTCCGAGGAATCGAATCGCATCATAACAACCGCATTCCCCCCCATTCGCTTTGCATTCAAGATCATTCTGTCTAAAGCATGCCGCCTTGTCTGTTCAAGAAGCGAAGTATATTCAGTAATTTCGCCACCAATAAAAGATCGAAGTCCGGCCATAATATTTCCAGCAATCCCACGACTACGAACGACAACACCAAAAACCTGTCCTTTAACCTCTAAAACCCGGTAACCGGGAATGTTTTCAGTCGTTGTTACGATCATCTCATTTCTCCTCATTAAGTTACTGCTATCAGTTCCATAGCATTGAAATCTAGGAATAGTGTTCAGGGTTAACCTTTTAAATATAACACCAGAAGAAAATGACATGTAGATTAGTCCGTTTGGACTAAATGAATTTCTTAAAGTATCAAGTATAGTCCACCCTATTAAAGGTAATAAAATTTAAGGCAGGTGGGAAACTATATGATAAATGATACAAGTAAGCCAATTCCTAATTCTCTAAAATACATGATTGAGGAAAACCTAAAGGAACCTGATAAGATTGTTGATCAATTTTTAAAACTTAAAACGGAAATCAATAAACTCAACAAAGAGATTCAATACTTGAAAGAAAGTAATGTGCGATTGAGCGAAAAACTCGAGGTTGCGAATAATGAAGTTGGCAAGTTGTATATGTTGCTTAGAAATCAAGATGACGATTTAGATTATTCAACTGGTAATACAATACTGCATTAAAAGATTGTTATATTATTAATAGAGTGTTATTTTTGATTCGTTAAACTTCTTGTCTGTTGTAATTTAGGAAACACACAAACAAGTGGCTATTGATAATTCGTAATAAGTTTTTCGATTACTTCCTTAATGGCGCGATAGCAAAGTGGTTATGCCTCGGTCTGCAAAGCCGTGTACGCTAGTTCGAATCTGGCTCGCGCCTCCATCTTTCCAATTAGAAATACGTTTCTAATACCTATTTTTTATATTTAAGTTAGAATTAAACTATCACTTCTTGCAAAAAGTTAAGTAAATTGTTGCTTTCCTGAATCGACAAAAGCTTGCCACATTTTGCTGCAACGATTTAGCACTTTCTCAATAAATAAAAAAATGTTTTTTGTTAAAATGATCCTGGCAATCTAAAAAGCCTGGGAGTGAAACAATGAGAAAATACATTCGTCATCCCATAAACATACCGATAGAGGTCACGGAGTTAACCGGACGTGCTTCAGATGATACTTTTGAATCCATGAACCTTAGTATTGGCGGTCTAGGATTTCGTTCAAATAATGCAATTAAGGATGGAAAAAAAGTCAAAATAAGAATTGACTACATTGAATCAACTTTTGAAGCTGAAGCAAGGGTTGTTTGGTGTAGAGAAGGGCGTGGATTTTCAGAGATTGGGGTTGAATTTACGAATTTGCAAGATGCTTTTGCAGCAAGAATGGTGGAGCAAATCATTTATATTGGAAATTACAAGGATGAAATATATAAAAAAGAAGGCAGGGTTATTTCATTTGAAGAGGCTGCTGGCGAGTGGATTAGTAAGTTTGCCGCTAAATTTTAAGTTAAGCTTTTATTCAAAGATAGCTT
>CAIPBJ010000141.1 GCA_903863255.1 uncultured Methylophilaceae bacterium | reverse complement strand
TACTTTTCTTTTTATTATTTTCATGAGGCAATATATCATCTAGCTGATCTTCACTGATTTTCTAATTGTGAGAATTACCCATTTTTAATTTGACTTTTTAATTTTATTGATTATTATTAAATAAATATTTAAACTAGGTTTTAAATTATGAACATTAAAATAAATCGTGAAACTTTACTAAAACCACTTTCATCAGTATGTGGAATTATTGAGCGACGCCATACCTTACCTATTCTTTCAAACTTGTTGCTTGAAGCTAGAGAAGAAAAACTGGTACTTACGGCAACAGATCTAGAAATGCAAATTTCTTTATCCATTTTTTCTAATATCGGTGGAGAATTATCTACGACTATTTCAGCCAAGAAATTGTTGGATATATGCAGAGCCTTGCAAGAAAATACTGAAATAAATATGACGACATCTGAAAGTCGAATAACAGTAAAAGCTGGAAAAAGTAAATTTAACCTTCAAACTTTGCCAGCAGCAGATTACCCAGTAATGTCAAAGGTTTTAACAGGGTCAAATACACTGATAAGGATTAGTCAACGGGAATTAAAACGTTTGTTGAGGCAGGTAGAGTTCGCAATGGCCCAGCAAGATATTCGATATTACTTAAATGGTTTGCTATTTGAGCTCACAGCAAACCGCCTTAATATAGTAGGAACAGATGGCCACCGTTTGAGTTATACATCAACCGAATTGAATCAGAATTATGATAAGCAAGAAGTTATTTTACCCCGCAAGACTATAATAGAATTGATTAAATTATTAGATGATAGCGATGAGCAAGTACTTATTTCATTAACAAATGGACAAGCTAATTTCGCTTTTGGGGCGATAGAGTTAATATCAAAGGTTATTGACGGTAAGTTCCCTGATTATTCTCGCGTAATACCTGTAGGTCATCAAAACTCCTTTAGCGTCAATAGGATAACTATTCTACTTTCTATGCAAAGAGCCTCAATTTTATCCAATGAAAAATATAGGGGCATAAGGATGGTTTTGGGAAATAACAGTTTGAAATTAATCAGCACCAATAGTGAACAGGAAGAAGCAGAAGAAGAATTAGAAATAAACTACAACAAAGAGCCCTTGGATATAGGATTTAATGTAACCTACATGATTGACGTCTTAAACAATGTAGGAAGTGACGAAGTAATATTTTCATTTGCAGATGCGAATAGCAGTTGCTTAGTGACTGTTCCGGAAGACAGTAACTACAAATATGTTGTTATGCCTATGCGGATCTAAAAACGGAACAAGTTACCACTTATTAACAATAAACATAATTTAAAAGAAAAGTAGAATGGCTGAAAATAGTAACGATTACGATTCATCGAGTATTAAAATTCTTGAGGGCCTGGATGCGGTCAGGAAACGTCCAGGAATGTATATTGGAGACACATCAGATGGAAGTGGTCTTCACCACATGGTATTTGAAGTCCTTGATAATGCTATTGATGAAGCCCTGGCTGGACATTGTGATGACATTAAAGTAATCATTCATCCTGATAATTCGATAAGCATTTCGGATAACGGTAGAGGTATTCCAACCGATATAAAGGAAGACGATATAAAGGTTGTAAAAAGATCGGCAGCCGAAATTGTAATGACGGAACTTCATGCAGGTGGAAAGTTTGACCAAAACTCATATAAGGTATCTGGCGGATTGCATGGGGTTGGTGTTTCGGTAGTAAATGCGTTATCAGAGTGGCTAAAGTTAAAAATTTATAGAAATGGAAAAGTTCACCAGATGGAGTTCCGAAGAGGTGAAGCCGTTGCCCCCTTGGCAATAACAGGAACAACGGAAAAAAGAGGAACAGAAGTTCATTTTCTAGCATCGACAGAGACATTTATTAATGTTGAGTACCATTTTGAAATTCTTGCTAAGAGAATTCGAGAGTTATCTTTTCTAAACAATGGAGTGAAAATTGAACTTTCTGATCAGAGAAATGGAAAGACAGAAAACTTTGCACATTCAGGAGGCGTAAGGGGGTTTGTAGAATATGTGAATAGAACTAAAAATGTGCTTCATTCAAAACCGTTTTATGCAATAAATGAGAAAGATGGAATAACAGTAGAAGTAGCAATGCAGTGGAATGACTCATACACGGAAACAGTTCAATGTTTTACAAATAACATACCCCAACGAGATGGAGGCACACATTTAACTGGTTTGAGAACTGCAATGACAAGAACGCTAAATAACTATATAGAGCAAAATGAACTTGCAAAAAAAGCCAAGATAGAAACAGCTGGGGATGACATGCGAGAGGGGTTAACATGCGTCTTATCAGTTAAAGTACCAGAGCCAAAATTTTCTTCTCAAACGAAAGATAAGCTTGTTTCCAGTGAGGTACAACCTGTTGTATCTGAGATCGTCTCGGCAAAATTAGCTGAATTTCTATTGGAGAACCCAATAGATGCAAAAGTTATTTGCAACAAAATTATTGATGCTGCGAGAGCAAGAGATGCTGCTAGAAAAGCAAGAGAGTTAACCCGTCGTAAAGGAGTGATGGATACCATGGGGTTACCAGGTAAACTTGCTGACTGTCAGGAAAAAGATCCAACTCAATGTGAACTATATCTCGTCGAAGGTGATTCAGCGGGTGGCTCAGCAAAACAGGGAAGAGACAGAAAGTTTCAAGCAATATTGCCCCTTAAAGGGAAAATTCTAAATGTTGAAAAGGCACGTTTTGATAAACTTTTAGGATCCCAAGAAATTGCAACTCTGATAACTGCGTTAGGAACAGGAATTGGAAAGGATGATTTTTCGGTCGAAAAACTTCGTTATCATAGAATCATCATAATGACAGACGCCGATGTAGATGGAGCGCATATTAGAACGTTACTATTAACTTTCTTTTATCGCCAAATGACCGAGTTAGTCGAAAGAGGTCACATTTATATTGCTCAACCTCCTTTGTACAAAGTAAAACAAGGAAGAGAAGAACGTTATTTGAAAGATCAACATGAACTAGACGAATACTTACTTCAATCCTCACTTAAGGGTGCTGAGTTATTAACTCAAAAAGATGGAAAGCTACTTTCAGGCGATGCCTTAGAAGCCATAGCAAAGCAAATGGTCCTAACAGAAGCGGTAATACGGAGAATTTCTTCTTTGTATGATGAGAGTGTGCTTCGCGCTATGCAAGACTTGGGTGAAATTAGTATAAGTGATAAAGAAGGTGCGGAATCTGCAGCCTCAAAATTAAGACCAATACTCGGGGCTATTGGATCCGAAGTTCTGGTTGGTTTTGATCAAGAAGCAGGAACCTATCGGCTAGAAATCAATAAGTATGTTCATGGAAACTTGCAAAGCTGTGTTATTGATAGTGAATTTTTAGGAAGTGGAGACTATCGACAAATAAGTCGTATGTCTGCCATGTTAAATAACTTATTGGGCGAAGGCTCAACAATAAAGCGTGGCGAAAAAGAACAAGGAATAAGTACATTTAAGCAGGCATTGGATTGGCTTCTTGAAGAAGCCAAACATGGCTTAAATATCCAACGTTATAAGGGGTTGGGAGAAATGAATCCATCTCAACTATGGGAAACAACCATGGATCCAACGGTTAGAAGATTACTAAAAGTTCAAATAGATGATGCAATTGCTGCGGATGAAATATTTACAACCCTTATGGGTGATAATGTGGAGCCAAGAAGAGCATTTATAGAAAGTAACGCACTTGGGGTCAATAACCTGGATATATAGTTTTGTAGGATCTCATTAGAAGCTAGATTTGTCTCATAAAACAAGATAGATAATAATTAAAAAGGGTATTGAAATTTTCAATACCCTTTTTAATTATTATGACCTGCCCCCAATAACACTACCATCAGAATCTGAAAAAAGTCCGTTTAAAAATCATTTAATCTGCCTGAGCTTTTGTGCATAAATAGCAGGTGGAATTCGCCCACAACTACTATGCGG
>CAIPBJ010000140.1 GCA_903863255.1 uncultured Methylophilaceae bacterium | reverse complement strand
TATATTTATTATGGAACATATGCTTTTACGTAAGGTAGATTCACATATCACCACAAATAATACTGTATTATTATCTTGAAATAAACTTTGCATTATGTTTACAGGGCATAAAGGGGAGGTAACACAATTGTCTACTTTCATTCGTGAACTATCCCTTCTGGCAATCTCACTTACCTATTCAGCATCTTGCTTTGCTTCACACGTTTGGGATGTTGATACAATTTATAGAAATAGTAGCAATCAAAATTCTGCAATACTGACCGCTGAAGAAAAAACAGTAACTACTATTGATACCTCACAAATAGAGATGTTAATGAAAGTCAGCAATGACATTGCTTCTCAGTCTGGTACATATGCAAAGTTATTACTTTCTGATGAGCCTTTGTTAAATGCATGGGCGCAATCTGCCAATGGGGCAAACACAGTAACGATAACCTTCAGCATGCTAATGCTTATCGGGAATGACTCAGATAAATGTGCGGCCTTACTTGGTCATGAATACACACATTTAAAGCTTAATCACAGTGCACAAAAAGAAACAGTTGATACTGTACTAACGATACTTAGTTCATTAGCTGGCGGTGTTATTGATGCAGTAATATTAAACAAAACTGGAGTAACTTTAAGTATTGGAAGAGATACGACAGAAGTGGTTGGACAAGGATTAAATGCTGCCTATTCAAGAACAGAGGAGCGTGAGGCTGATGCATACGGAACAAGATGGATGATGCAAGCTGGATATAATCCTCAAGGCTCTATAAGGCTCCAAGAGGTATTGCTTCAACAAAATGGTGACAATAACTCATTTTTGGCTACTCACCCTCCAAGCAGCGAGCGAGTGGCAAATATAAAAAAAATAATTTCCGAATTTGACCCTAGCAAAAATGTCACGTTAACTACAAACAGACTTCCAAACTCGGCAAGTGAACCCGTACCTATTTCTGCACCTGATACTCCTATAAAATCACTTACGAATATTTCGGGACAGGTTGGCGTAGTTCTTAAAGTTAAATATAAATACAACTATTTTATTTTCGCAGGAACGACATCTACTCGTTTACCTGTAGGGGCTAAAGTTTACGTTTTATCTGCTAATAATGAGAAAGTCCCTGCATTAATTGAACGCGCTGTAGATGGATACTATTCTGCAACTTATGAAGACTCAGTAACTACTTTCTCAAGAGGCGAAAGAGTTTTGATAGAGGGGGATAAGCAATGAAAAAATACCTGCTTTTAATGCTACTCACAATGATTATTGGTGGGTGTAGTTCGGTTGGCGTTCAGACTACTCGTGAAGCCAAACTAATGCCAGCAAAAGTTGCTAAACAAGTTTTAGCTAAATATTTTGGAGATATGTGGGTAGAAAATCCAACTGGGACGCATTTGGAAGGACCTCTCAACAATATGATTTGTGGCAAAGGCCAATATCCAATGCCTTTCAATACAATCACATCATTGCTGGTAAGTAAAAGTGGCCATAAAATCCACATTGCTAAAAGATTAGCGCCATATCCGAAGTGTGGTGAGCAAATTTGGGTTGTTGTAGAAAGAGTGGATGGTTTTACACAAGAAGACTTGGATGATATTGCTGATGCTTTAGTATCTCTAGGTGCTCAGATTAAAGAGATTGAGTATAAATAATTCAAACAAGATTTTTTTGGTGGGGGGATTACAAAGGGTCTTCCGTAACTCAAGGCACAAGACCCAATTAACTTTTCATTCAATACTCAAAAAAGACAACAACAAATACTTAATGGGGGCATTAATGGGGGCATTTATTAAATAATATTTATACAAATCTAGTTATTTATTAGGTTTCAATGGGCGATATGAATCCCTCGCTCGCCAAGTTTGATGTTTTTTAATTGGATCTCCTGCATATGCCTGATTCGCGCATCGGTGATGCCATTCAGGTCAAGTTCTAACGTTGTAAACAGTCAGTCAGGATCAAGCTACCTTTTTTACCAGTCCATCCTGAATATTTTTGCATTGCGAGCAAATCCATCGCTGAGTCAATTTATTCGCCGCAATTATCTGCATGCCACCGTTAGGCTGACAGGATTTCTTGCACTGACTGCACCATTTGGTTCCGGGTCCAAGTGAAGGTGTCCATCGATCCAGGGCTTTTGCCATAGGTATCCTTATTTAAGTAAAGTTTCATCCTACTTGTCAGCAATGACAGTTCTGTTACGCTAATATCAAATAATTATTTCACTTATGACATCCGCTCCACCATGGTTAAGCAGTTTAACTGCCCAATTGAAAACTTGGTGATATGATTTACATTCACCAACCTAAAAATAAATCCTGGCTACGGCGATGAACAACCATTTATTCCATCTCGTTGTATTCACTCACATTTGCATTATTTCCTGTACTTACGCGGATGAAGGACCCAGTTTTGATTGCTCAAAAGTGAAATCCCAAGTGAACAAAATGATCTGTGATTCACCTACGCTTTCCAACTTAGATAGAAAGCTATCGGATGATTACCAGTCCGTATCGAATCAGGGAGGAGTCGATGCAAAATCCCTTGAAATGGATGAAATGCATTGGCTTCAATCGGTGCGAAACAAATGCGATTCACCGGAATGCCTATCAAAAGCCTATCAGGAACGGGATGCCTATCTACTCAACATCAGCCGGAAGGCAGCCAGCCCGGTCGCCTATGAGGAAACGAAACCCTATGAAGCGACTCCTGAAGCGATCAAGGCCGCCCAGAATCAAATTGGCAAACCTTGTGACGGTGCCCCTTCCAAATCGCTTGAAGGATTTTCTAAAATTCGTGGTTTTAATACAATCATCACAAAGGACGCCTACATTACAGGATTGGATTTCAAGGGGGATCGATTTGCGTTCCTGTTAACGATGACGAATGGAGATTTCCAGAGCTGCAAGGTCTCGGATTATGCTGTTCTTCCAAAAAAAGATGCTTCGGAATCATTTTTACAATGCAGCATGAGCGACTACGATCTGGTCGGGCTTGGAATACGATCCCGCGGCTCAAAAGGCAGTCTTTTCTGGTCAATTGACATGGGGACCAAAAAATTGATCCGTGAGTCGCTTCAGGTATTGGGTGAACGCTCCCTGATTTGCAAACAGCCTGAAACGGGAGAGTAACGATCGATTCGACGGAAATGTGCCGCAAAAGCTTTTATCTTTTCTAATAGGAGTGAGTATCCCAAAGCCCAGGCAGAAGCTCAACTATGCGGACTGTGTTATGATGTTTGACTGTGTATTTCAAATGTTTTTTTCATTACCCCGCCCTGTCCCTAGCTTTGCTAACTTGCCGGGCAAGATTACTAACCACACTGATCCATGATTAATTTTATTGTCTCAACAGTAGCCTTCTCTTTAACGGCATATCTTTTGAACCGTTATTTCAAAACGCATCCCGACAGTTCCAGACACATCACTTTATCGATCATGGCTGTCGCCACCCTCGTATCGATTGGCGCCGGCTGGGTTGCCGATGAAGTGGACGGCGAAGCCGAACGGCATAAGAATGACCCTGGACTTTCTGAAATCGTCAAAAGCGGCGATCCAATCAAGATCGCCAAATTTCTTGTGGGGATCAACTAAAAGTTCAAAAATAAATTGTTTACTTATAGTTGACTTTTATTACCAATATGAAATATATTGGCATCTCCTGATACAGTGTTATGGCTATACCTCGGTCACGCTTCAGTTGAGGCTTGGGTATAGCCATCTTTTTGATCGCCAAAATTCAAATCCGGATAATGCATTCGGAATAACGGGAACCGGATCAGTCGCTGAGAAGTTCCGACAGGACCTTGAGGTGATCGATATGCCCACAAGTCACTTTCAGGATCACAACGATTGGAATTCCGAGCAACATTCCCCAAACACCCCATAGCCATGTAAAGAAGAGAAGTGAAATAAAAACCGCGGCGGAATTCATCCTGGCGATTCGGCCTGTCATCCAGGTCGTGATGAACACCCCAACGACGGTTGCAACAAGGACGACCGCACCTAGAACCAATAAAACCATCTGGATCGACTCAAACTGCATGTAGGCGACTATCCCGGTGATTCCGGCAATCACGACAGGACCGAAATAAGGGATCACATGCAGGAAACCGGCCACGACTGCCCAGGCCCCGGCATTTTCCAGTCCTATGAATCGAAATGCGATCCACAGCATAAAACCAACCAGCACATTGGTGAATAACAGCATGATCATATAACGCTGGATCGAGTTATTGATGTCGTCAATGATATGGACCGTTATCTTCTTGTTCGAAAGGGATGGGCCCGTGAGATGCACCATCTTCCGTTTGAAGGTATCACCGGATAACAGCAGGAAATAGGCAAGAAAGGCGATCGTCACCCCTTCGCCGATGAAGCCAAAGAATCCCAGGGAACCACGCCATAGAAAATCACCGATCTTGAATTTATGTTCTTCTATGACTACATGCATGGGTGCATTTTTCTTGGCGGGTATCGCATTCACGGCTGAATTCGTTGCCGACTCCACCTGACTCGCCGCGATCTGGACTTTCTGAATGTTCGTCAACGGTTCACCAAGTTTGTTAGCGAATGCCGAGGACAGTTTGGCAGAGATTTCCGGGAGTTTGGATATAATCGACTGGACTTGGTCTTTTAAGCCTAAAGCGGCAAAAGTCACACCACACATGAGCGCAATGATAACGATGCTTGAACCAATGAACCGGGGTATTTTGACGTATTCCAGATACCTGACTATCGGGTTGAGCGCATAGGATAACAATACGCCCAATAGAAACGTGATAAGGAAGCTCTGAGCCCAGTTCAACAGAAAGATCACGGCTATCGTCGCAATAACAACCAAAGCTGTATTCCTGATCTGAATCGAATCGTCTGATTGCATGAATAATGACCGTTCCGGATGATCGTTGTGCGACGGATCCTTTGCCTGGTTATCACTAGGTTGCATATCTCACCCGGCTATGTAGTGTATTTTAAAGGAACTGCTTATTGCAGACCATTATACATTTATTCCCGGACGCCCTCCTATCCATCAGCTTCTTCAATCACCACCCCCCTATCCGAATGAGGAACGAAGATTTTTTAGCTCAGGGAAGCAACTTATTCCAAGTATTCCATTCCTATTACAGTAACCTAAAACAAACTTTAGAGATATGACCATGCCACCTAAATCCTCATGCCGTTTTACCTTGCACCTGCTCCTGATTGCGTTAGCCCTTGTTTTCAGCGCGCCAGCATTCTCGGACGAAGGCGATGCGCCCATCTCCATAGAAGCCATCAAGACATTCTCGGAAGCCTATTCAAGGATAAAGAGCGAATACGTCGAGGAAACAGACGACAAGAAATTGGTCAACGATGCGATCAAGGGGATGTTATCCGGGTTAGACCCTCACTCCGCCTACCTTGACTACGAGGGATTGAAGGATTTCGGCATGGCTACCGGAGGCGAATTTGGAGGTGTCGGCATCGACGTGAGTCTTGAGGAAGGCTGGGTAAAAGTCGTGACGCCCATCGAGGACACACCGGCATACCGGGCGGGTATTAAAACCGGTGACATCATCTACGAGGTCGACGGTGTCTCGATGAAAGGCGTGAGTATCAGCGATGCAATCAGGCGCATGCGTGGGACCCCTGAGACTTCGGTGAAGATAGCTGTGCTTCGAAAAAGCGAACCGAATCCGATTGATTTCGTTGTGGTGCGACAGATCATCAAGAATCCCAGCGTCAAATACAAGCTCTCCGACCCGGAATATCCCTACCTGAGGATAACCCAATTCCAGGAACATACCGGCGAAGACCTGGCCAAGGCTTTAAAATCAATTTACAAGGACAGTAAAAGTCCGGTCAAAGGCTTGGTGCTCGACCTGAGGAACAATCCAGGCGGACTGGTCACATCCGCGGTCGCCGTGGCATCCGCATTCCTTGAACGCGACAAACTGATCATCTACTCGGATGGACGCACACCCGATTCAAGGATGCGACTATTCGCCAACCCCAAGAATTACGTTGGCGACGAGGCCTACGATTACATGCGCGATATTCCGGCAGAGATAAAGACCGTGCCCATGATCGTGCTGGTCAATAGTGGGTCTGCCTCCGCGGCCGAGATCGTGTCCGGCGCATTGCAAGACCATAATCGAGCAAAAATCCTGGGAACGCAGTCGTTCGGGAAAGGAACGATCCAGACACTCCTCCCTCTCAGCAGCGGATCGGCGATCAAATTAACGGTGGCACAATATTTCACGCCCAGCGGCAAGTCGATCCAGGCAAAAGGCATCACCCCGGACATACTGGTCAATGACTCGAATGATTCAGGGGGCGGCCAAGGGCCTGTCATAAGGGAATCGGATTTGAGCCATCACCTGGCGAACCCAAATGACCATGACAGACAAACTAGCGAACGCACTTCCAATCGATCGGAAGGCATTTCCAAGGAAACGAAGAAGCAGTTTGCTGACGCCTCTCCCTATGAATCGGGAACAGAAAGCGACTATCAATATACCCAGGCGGTCAACGCGCTGAAAGGCATGGCAACACAAAAGTGAAGTGATCCAACTATTTCATGGCGGGTTTCACCAGGCCTTTTTAAGCCCCAGCCTATCCTCCCGGCCCGATTCAATGTGGATGGTCAATGAGTTCCTTGAGCTTAAGATTGTCTAGGATATCGATGTACTTGTTATGGACCTCGAGCAAACCCATCTCCTGAAATCGTGTGAAGATTCGGCTGACCGTCTCCACTTTCATGCCCAGGTAGTTCCCAATGTCTTCACGCGTCATGCGCAATATCAGGTTGTTTGCCGAACTCCCCCGTTCACGCATTCGATAGGAAAAATCCAGCAGGAACGAAGCAAGGCGCTCTTCCCCATGGGCGCTTCCCAATAACATCATATGGCTATGGTAATGGCCTATCTCACGACTCATCAAGGCGTAGATATGATGCTTCAGGGGCTCATAATCCTCACCCTTATGCTCGATCGTATCGAACGGGATGAGGCATAACTCCGAATCTTCAATGGCAATCGACGAACAAAGGTGTCTATGGGTATCGATACCGTCGAAGCCATAGATCTCGCCTTTCATGTAAAAACCGTTGACCTGAACCTTGCCATCCTCATGATAACTCTCGATCTTCATTAGACCCGACTTGACTGCATACAATCCATGAAAAGGGCTGCCCACATAATAAAGGGCATCACCGGCTTTAAGATGCTTCCTGACTTGGATCAACTTATCGATTTTATCAAGCATGGAATGGCTGATTTTGCCGGGCAGACACAGGGATCTAAGGACGCAGCTTGAACAGGACCGTGAAACGACATTCTTTTCGACCTTCAGTCTAACCAGCACGTGATCATCCATCGTTCCTCCCGACCGATTCCAGTCCAAAAAACGCAGATTCAATCATCCCAAGAGACGTCAGCTTACTCCTATCGAAGAAAAGAAGCGATAGCCTACTTCTAAATCAATCTTATATCTTATAGATTACATATAAAATAAGACGAAGGTATTAACCGCAGTGCGCCTTAAAGCATCGGCCTTCAGGCCGGGGAGGAAGTTAAAACCAATCACTCTGGAAAATCCCCTAATCCCCATCGAAAGAATTAAAAGATACCGTGTGGTCAGATACTACATCTAATGAATATTACAGGCGCCAAATATCTGGAAAAGTTCGAATTCCGGATTATCAACTTCAAGGAAACAACAAGATCACTGGGCCCGCAGGCCTGTCCAACCGGCTTTCTTCATGCAGATCAGGTAGTCGCGCGAGGCTTCCTTGGTCACAGGATCCTGTCCCGAACCCTCCCCCAACTGCTTGACGCACTCGCTTTTAGCCTGCTTGAGCTCATCGTTTCCGCTGCCGACCTTCCACCAGGAACTGATCTTGTATCGATCCGGAACAGGTGTGACTTGCTCTCCGGAAGGGGGGGCTTGCGTGCCAGCATCGGCCTTTTCGGAAACAGGCGGCTTGTAGGCTCGGCTGTCTTCGCTTGGCTTGGCCGTTGCGACAAGCTGGCTGTCGACATCATTCATCCTTGTGATCGTCCAGCCATGCTCCTTCATGCATTGCTGAACGGCAGACTCCTCGCTGTTGATTGACTGGCATAATTTTTTGGTCTCATAGAGCTGTTCTGCATTGGCGCCTTGCTTATAGGCAAAATCCCCGCATGAGGACAATAACAGGATAGTGAGCATCA
This sequence comes from uncultured Methylophilaceae bacterium, assembly GCA_903863255.1. Taxonomy (GTDB): domain Bacteria; phylum Pseudomonadota; class Gammaproteobacteria; order Burkholderiales; family Methylophilaceae; genus CAIPBJ01. The sequence goes on along the minus strand of CAIPBJ010000140.1, from coordinate 17,934 downwards.
ATAATAACCATCGACTTATGAGCATGTGAAGTTTCTTTCGCCAGAGACCGTGAGAGATAAAACAACTACTTAAAATAGCATTAATTAAAAAACAATTCACAACTATTTCCTACGCTATTTGACGTATTTAAGGCATCCATTAATCCCTTTAGTCTTAGCACCACTTGGGAAAGCTAAGTGCATTGAAATTCCGGATTCAGTTAGCCGGCCTCAAAAAACCCATCAATCAATTTCAACTACAGATAGGATCAATGTATGAATTTCAAACTTAAAAAATGTCTGCTCTTGTCAGCGTTGGCAACCGCAACCGCGCTTCCCGCGCTTACTGCAAACGCGGGTGGAACGATCGATTTTGGCGACAACAAGTCAATCACTGTGGGCTTTGGAATGCGCGGTTCATTTGATTCCAAAGAAAACGGCGCCCCTAACGGATCGGGATGGTCTCAGGACTTCTCGCTTGATAGCGCCCGCCTGTTCTTCTCGGCATCCTTGAACGAGAACATCAAGGGCATGTTCAATACGGAGAAAGATATTGCAGGCGAGGGCTTTCAGCCGATCGATGCGAACGTTCAGATCACGCTTATCCCTGAACTGACTATCTGGGCCGGCCGATTCCTTTCACCAAGTGACAGGGCGAACCTGGCAGGTCCTTACTACTCATTGGGTGGCGGATACTGGTCAGGTATCGCATCCCGTTACGGCTACAACGGCGGCATCATCGGCCGCGATGACGGTGTGGCTGCGGTGGGCGCATTGCTGGACGGTAAGCTTTCCTATTCGGTTGGCGCGTTCGACGGTAAGAACGAGTTCAAGATCGCACCGGTCACCGTTGGTCCACGTACCGGAAGCTCCGGCCTGATGTATGCAGGCAGACTGCAATACGACTTCTGGGATGCCGAACCTGGCTACTATGGCACCGGCAACTATCTTGGCGGCAAGGATATCCTTGCTATCGGTATTGCAGGCAGATACCAGAAAGGCGGTTCCTTCAGCTTAACGAAAACCGACGACTACAGCTCCTACAGTGTGGATTTCCTGATGGAGAAGAAAGACGTGGGCCCGGGTGCTGTTTCAGTTGAAGCCGCTTATTACGATTACGACACCAACGATGTCTTCCTGAGCGAACAAGGCAAGGCATGGTCTGCCGGTGCCGGCTACATCTTCAGTGACAAGATAGGTTGGGGACAATTCCAGCCATTCGTCCGTTATCAGAAATTCGATTCCGATGCAGCGGTCTCCAACGAGAGAAAGTATGACCTGGGTGTCGCTTACATCATCGATGGCTATAACGCGCAGATATCCGGTTTCTATTCCAATGACAAGTTAGAGGGACTAAGCAGTACGGACGAGATCAAGGTCAGCATGCAATTCCAGTTCTAACTTTCCAACTACTAATTTTTTATTCAAGGAGCAATAAATGCAAAATCGACGCAATTTTATTAAAACGCTTACTGCGATTGCAGCCGGTATAGCGTTGATGACAGGCAGCCTGACTTCCAGTGCTGCAGATGACACGATCAAGGTCGGTGTGCTGCACTCCCTGTCAGGCACGATGGCCATCTCTGAAACGGCATTGAAAGACATGGCGTTGATGACGATCGACGAGATCAACAAGAAAGGCGGCGTGCTTGGCAAGAAACTCGAGCCTGTGGTCGTGGACCCTGCCTCCGACTGGCCGCTCTTCGCTACCAAGGCACGCCAATTGCTTACACAGGACAAGGTCGCCGTTACGTTCGGATGCTGGACTTCGGTATCACGCAAATCCGTGCTTCCGGTTTACAAGGAACTGAACGGCCTGCTTTTCTACCCAGTGCAATATGAAGGTGAAGAACTTGAAAAGAACGTTTTCTATACCGGCGCAGCACCTAACCAGCAAGCGATCCCTGCTGTGGAATACTTGATGAGCAAACAGGGCGGCAGCGCCAAACGTTTCGTTCTGCTTGGAACGGACTACGTCTATCCACGTACGACCAACAAGATCCTTCGAGCCTTCCTGCATTCCAAAGGGGTAGACGATGCTGACATCATGGAAGAGTACACGCCTTTTGGACACAGTGACTATCAGACCATCGTAGCCAATATCAAGAAGTTCGCTTCAGAAGGCAAGAAGACAGCTGTGGTCTCAACGATCAATGGCGACTCCAACGTGCCATTCTACAAGGAATTGGGTAATGCCGGCCTGAAAGCGAAAGATGTTCCTGTCGTTGCATTCTCGGTGGGTGAAGAAGAGTTGCGCGGCGTCGATACCAAACCTCTCGTTGGCCATCTTGCCGCATGGAACTATTTCATGAGCATCAAGAACCCTACCAATGCAGCCTGGATCAAGGAATGGTCAGCGTATGCAAAGGAAAAGAACTTGCCTTCCGCAAGCAAGCCTTTGACGAACGACCCGATGGAAGCGACCTATATCGGCATCCATATGTGGGCACAAGCGGTTGAGAAAGCCAAGAGTACCGATACGGATAAAGTTATCGCTGCGATGGCCGGTCAAACCTACAAGGCTCCTAGTGGCTTCGTAGCCGAGATGGATCCGAAGAACCACCATCTTCATAAACCGGTGTTCATAGGTGAGGTCAAGGCGGACGGTCAATTCAATGTCGTTTGGAAGACCCCAGGCCCGATCAAGGCTCAACCTTGGAGCCCATACATCGAAGGTGATGACAAGAAACCTGATGAGCCAGTTACAAACTAAACCGTTGCTTTTGTAAGCGAACCCTCAAACCGCTACAAGGTAAACTTTGTAGCGGTATTTTTGAGAGATTAACCAGATGATAAAAACGCAACTTGCAATGATGAAAATCCTCTACCCTGTAGCCGTATTCCTCTTATTAGTGCACGCGACTCAAAGTTGGGCGCTGACCCCCGAACAGAAACTCAATTTAGCCACTGGCGACAACGATTCAAGAATCACCGCGTTAGGAAAGGTATCCGAATCGGGTGACGTTTCTGCCATCGCTTATTTGCAGTCACTTGATGATGATGCGATCAAGTTCAAAGGAAACCAGTTGTTTCTCGTTGGCGATTCCGTAACGGACGCCATCACGGGCAAGTCCGTCACGTTGCCTGACGACGCCGAAGACGTAGTCAATAACAACCAGATGCGAAGCGAACTCGATGCTACGATCGCGGCATTGAAACTGTTCTCAAAAGACCCCAAGGTAAGGCTCGAATCAGCCAAGGCATTGATCGGCACCGATCCAAGTGAAGGTCGGCTCACCCTGATCAAGCGCGTTGAAAAGACAGAAACCGATGAAGCAGTCAAAGCGACACTGGCGCAGGTAAGCGCAAGCATTGAGATCAACAGCCCGAACAAGGACACAAGAATGGCGGCTGTTGCAAAATTAAAAGAAGGGGCGAACCCTAACAACAAGGAGATCCTGGCCAGCCGTCTTGAAGGCGACGGCGAGAAAGATCCCGAAGTCCGGCTCGCGATCCAGGCCGCCCTCAACTCGATCGAAAGCCAGATGGCAGTCTACGACAAGATCGGACAGGCATTTACCGGCTTGAGCCTCGGCAGCATCCTGCTGCTGGCAGCATTGGGACTTGCCGTCACCTATGGCCTGATGGGTGTGATCAACATGGCCCATGGCGAGATGATGATGATCGGCGCCTACGCGACCTACCTGGCCCAGACTTTCTTTCAGCGTTTCCTGCCGGGCTATTTCGACTGGTATCTGCTCCTGGCCGTTCCTTTCGCTTTCGTCGTGACGGCTGCAATCGGCATCGTCATCGAACGACTGGTCCTTCGGCATCTGTATGGAAGGCCCCTTGAGACCTTGCTGGCAACCTGGGGCGTCAGCCTGATCCTCATGCAGCTCGTAAGGACCGTGTTCGGAGCCCAGAATGTGGAAGTGGAGAACCCCGTCTGGATGTCGGGTGGCGTTCAGCTCGCCGCGAACCTCATCCTCCCCAATAATCGGATCTGCATCATCGCCTTTGCGATCGCGGTCCTCATCATGATGTGGCTCCTGATCACGAAGACCCGCCTTGGGCTCTTTATCCGTGCGGTGACACAGAACCGCGGGATGGCAAGCTGCACGGGTGTAAACACAAGCAAGGTCGATGCGATGGCATTCGGACTAGGATCGGGTATCGCTGGACTGGCTGGCGTAGCGCTGTCCCAGATAGGCAATGTCGGCCCGGCACTGGGACAAAGTTATATCGTGGATTCATTCATGGTCGTCGTGCTTGGTGGAGTCGGGCAATTGGCAGGTGCCGTATATGCCGCGCTGGGACTCGGGATCGTCAGCAAGTTTCTGGAAGGGATTGCTGGAGCGGTACTGGCAAAGATATTCGTACTGGTCATCATCATCGTATTCATCCAGAAGCGCCCGCAAGGCCTGTTCGCTTTCAAGGGTCGTTCGTTAGATTAAGGATAGGTAACTAAATGAATTTTAAAAGCATCTCAGGATTATACGATTCCAGGTCATGGACTTATCTGGGCATCGCGGTTGCCTTCCTTTGCCTGATATTCCCGGCGATGAACCTGTTGACCCCTGTCGACAGCCTCTTCCATATCTCGGATTACACGGTGGCGCTGAGCGGCAAGATACTCTGCTACGCGATCGTTGCGCTGGCAATCGACCTTGTCTGGGGCTACACAGGCATACTCAGCCTCGGACACGGCCTTTTCTTTGCGATTGGCGGCTATGCCTTCGGCATGTACCTGATGCGTCAGATCGGCCTTGACGGCAGTTACCACAGCAATCTGCCAGATTTCATGGTCTTTCTCGACTGGAAAGCCTACCCTTGGTACTGGAAGTTCACCGACCATCTCTGGTATGCACTCTTTCTGGTCGTTGCGGTGCCTGGCGTACTGGCATTCATCTTTGGTTTCTTTGCGTTCCGGTCCCGTATCAAAGGCGTGTATTTCTCCATCATCACACAAGCCATGACCTACGCGTTCATGCTGCTGTTCTTTCGAAATGAGACGGGTTTTGGAGGGAATAACGGCTTTACCGACTTTAAACGCCTGATGGGGTACAGCATCACGACACCCCATATGCGGCTTTTTCTCTTCGTATTGACCTGCGTGACACTCATCTCACTCCTGATCGTCTCGCGCGCCATCGTGAACTCGAAGTTCGGACGCGTGCTCACTGCGATACGCGATGCAGAGTCACGCGTCATGTTCTCAGGGTATAACCCTTTGCACTACAAACTTGCGATATGGACATTCTCGGCCATGGTCTGCGGGATCGCCGGCGCGCTCTATGTCCCGCAGGTAGGAATCATCAACCCCAGTGAGATGTCCCCTTCGAACTCGATCGAGATTGCGATCTGGGCAGCCGTCGGAGGAAGGGGAACGCTGATCGGCCCTCTGCTTGGCGCCGGTATCGTCAACGGGTTAAAGAGTTACTTCACCGAGGCATTCCCGGAGTACTGGCTGTATTTCCTTGGTTTGCTGTTCATATTGAGTACCTTGTACCTGCCAAAAGGCGTTGTCGGCCTGATCAATCAACTCAAAGAGAAAAAGTTGATCAAAATGGATCCGGCTAACAAGTTAGAAGAGGTGAAATAAGATGGCTGAGCTTTCAATCGTTGAAGCCGAGATTCCGTCCAGTCAGGCTAAAGGTCCGATGTATCAGCCGGATGTGCTGGATACCCGGCACGGTGTCATTCTCTACATGGAAGACATCACGGTAAGCTTTGACGGGTTTCGGGCACTGAACAACCTGTCCCTCGCGATCGACGTGGGCGAACTGCGTTGCATCATCGGGCCCAATGGGGCAGGTAAAACCACCCTGCAGGACGTGATCACAGGGAAAACCAGACCCGACAGCGGGTCCGTCTTCTTTGGCCAGACCATCAATTGCTCAAAGTTATCCGAACCCCAGATCGCCCAAGCCGGGATCGGGCGTAAATTCCAGAAACCAACCGTATTCGAGCAGCATACCGTGTATGAGAATCTGGAACTGGCTATCAAGGCAGACAAAGGGATATGGAACTCCCTGTTCGGCAGCCTCACGGGTTATCAGAAGGATCGTATCAACGAGATCCTGGAGACCATCAATTTGACCTCGTCATTCAAATCCAGAGCAGGCTTGCTGTCTCACGGACAGAAGCAATGGCTCGAGATCGGGATGCTGCTTGCCCAGGAACCGAGCTTGCTGCTGCTTGACGAGCCCGTGGCCGGAATGACGGATTATGAGACGGAAAGGACCGCAGAACTCCTCAACAGCCTTGCGGGAAAACATTCGCTCATGGTCGTCGAACACGACATGGATTTTGTGAACAGTATCGCGCGTAAAGTTACCGTTTTGCATCAAGGGAGCGTCCTTGCTGAAGGCACCATGGACGAGGTGCAGAACAACGAACAAGTCATTGAAGTCTATTTAGGGCGTTGAATCGATATGTTAGAAGTCAAAGATGTGAATCAATTCTATGGCGGCAGCCAGATCCTGCGTGATGTGTCCTTTTCTGTTCCGACAGGCGCATGCACGGTGATCCTGGGGCGGAACGGGGTCGGCAAGACGACCCTGCTCAAATGCCTGATGGGTATCGTCCCTACCAGGACCGGCAAGATCGAGATGAACGGAAAGGACATCACCTCGCTTAAACCTTATGCAAGGGCCGAGTCCGGCATTGCCTACGTCCCCCAGGGCAGGGAGATATTCTCCCGTCTGACCGTGGAAGAGAATCTGCTGATGGGGCTCGCAACCGTCAAAGGCAAGGCATCAAAATCCATCCCCCAGGAGATCTTCGATATGTTCCCGGTGCTGAAGGAAATGCTGAACCGCCGGGGCGGAGACCTGTCCGGAGGCCAGCAGCAGCAGCTTGCGATCGGGAGGGCATTGATCTCCAACCCCAAACTGCTTATCCTCGACGAGCCCACCGAAGGCATCCAGCCTTCGATCATCAAGGACATCGAACGGGTGATCCAGATGCTTTCTAAACGCGGTGACATGACGATACTGCTGGTCGAACAGTATTATGATTTTGCTCAATCCCTGGCTGACCATTACCTCGTCATGTCGCGAGGTCAAGTCGTTAAAAAAGGGCTGGGCGAGGACATGGAGAAAGACAATATCCGTAATTTCGTGGCATTATGAGGCATGAATGTCAATTCGAATGTACAAGCGGTCTTCATTGAAGCACCAAAGAAAAACGAAAAGCCACCCCATCGATGGCTAGGTTCGATCGAACTGGATTTTGATCATGATAATGAACGTACATTCCTGACTGAAAAACACCACCGGGGTCCGCTTGTCGTTCAAAAGACGCTGTACCCCGAGGGCAAGGCGGTGTGCCACGGGATCATCCTGCATCCGCCCGGGGGCGTCGCTGGGGGCGACAGGCTTTTGATCGAAGCGAGGCTTCGACCAAAAGCCCATACGCTGCTGACCACGCCGGGTGCGGGCAAATGGTATAAGGCCAATCAGCTTAGGGCGACGCAGATAGTGACGTTTGATATAGCGAATGATGCTTGCATGGAATGGTTCCCTCAGGAGAACATTTTGTTCAACGGCTCCCAGGTGGAACTGAAAACGGATATCCATTTAGGAACCGGATCGGTCTATGCCGGATGGGACATCCTCTGCCTCGGACGCCAGGCAAAGGGTGAGACATGGGAAGAAGGTGCTTTATGGCAGTCGCTGAAGATCCGCCGCCTGGGCAAACTGATATGGAACGAACAGGCCTGCCTGAACCCGGGAAGCCGTCTGATGCAATCCAAAACAGGATTGAGAGGCAACGCAGTAAGCGGTAGTTTCGTTATCGCGGGTGACAAGGTACCTTCAGACATCCTGGAGTCCTGCCGTGCAGTCGAGGCAGGAGACGATGCCCGTTACGGGCTGACTGCCATGAACAATATCGTTGCTGCGCGCTACATAGGCCAATCGTCGCAGCAGGCCAGGTGCTATTTCGAAACCCTTTGGGAGATCCTTCGGCCCTGGTATGGACAACGCGCTTCGAGACGACCCAGGATTTGGAACACATGACGATCATGAAATGATGAGACAGCGATTATGGAACTGACCCCAAGAGAAAAAGACAAACTACTGATTTTTACCGCAGCACTGCTGGCGGAGCGGAGGAAGGCACGTGGGCTCAAACTCAATTATCCTGAGGCTGTCGCCTATATCTCCGCCGCCATCATGGAAGGTGCCCGGGACGGAAGAACGGTCGCGGAACTAATGGATTTCGGCGCGACCCTTCTCAATCGATCCGATGTGATGGAGGGGATTCCCGAAATGATACCCGAGATCCAGATCGAAGCCACCTTTCCTGACGGCACCAAACTCGTCACCGTACACCACCCTATTCCCTGAGGCCAATCATGATTCCTGGAGAAATGAAGATAGAAGAAGGAACGATCGTTCTGAATGAGGATCGTCCAACGGTAACCCTGGACGTAGCGAACACGGGTGACAGACCCATTCAGGTAGGTTCGCATTATCACTTTCATGAGACGAATGATGCCTTGTCGTTCGAAAGGCCATTGGCCTACGGTTTCAGGCTTGACATCGCGGCGGGGACAGCGGTTCGCTTCGAGCCTGGACAGACTCGCACGGTAAAGCTGGTCGCACTGGGCGGGAAAAGACACGTTTACGGTTTTGCCGGTAAAGTGATGGGGCCATTGAAATGAGCGTAAAAATAGACAAGCAGGCCTATGCGGAGATGTTCGGCCCCACAGTCGGCGACCGAGTCAGACTGGCGGATACCGAACTCTGGATCGAAGTGGAAAAAGACCTCACCCACTATGGGGAAGAAGTCAAATTCGGCGGCGGCAAGGTCATTCGGGACGGGATGGGTCAAGGCCAGCTCAATGCCGGGGAAGTGGCCGACACGGTCATCACCAATGCCTTGATCATTGACCATTGGGGCATCGTGAAAGCGGACATCGGCATACAATCGGGCCGGATCTCGGCTATCGGCAAGGCAGGAAATCCGGACATTCAATCCAATGTGACCATCCCGATCGGCGCCGCGACCGAGATCATTGCCGGCGAGGGAATGATCGTCACCGCCGGGGGGATCGATACGCACATCCACTTCATCTGCCCCCAGCAGATCGAAGAAGCCCTGATGTCGGGCGTGACAACCATGATCGGCGGTGGGACAGGCCCTGCGACGGGAACGTTTGCCACCACCTGCACGCCAGGGCCCTGGCATATCCATCGCATGTTAGAATCAGCGGAAGCCTTCCCGATGAACCTGGGCTTCCTCGGAAAAGGAAACGTCAGCCTGCCGGAACCGCTTCGTGAGCAGGTCGAGGCCGGTGCCATAGGATTAAAGTTGCACGAAGACTGGGGCACCACGCCGGCGGCGATCGACAATTGCCTTTCCGTTGCCGAAGCCATGGATGTGCAGGTCGCCATCCATTCCGACACACTCAATGAATCAGGATTTGTGGAAACGACGATCGCGGCTTTCAAGGACAGGACGATCCATACCTTCCATACCGAAGGTGCGGGTGGCGGTCATGCCCCCGACATCATCAAGGCTGCCGGATACCCTAACGTTCTGCCTTCATCCACCAATCCCACCCGTCCATTCACGGTCAATACGATCGATGAGCATCTTGACATGCTCATGGTATGCCACCATCTCGATCCGTCGATAGCCGAAGATATCGCGTTTGCCGAAAGCCGGATACGGGGGGAAACGATAGCAGCCGAAGATATCCTGCACGACCTGGGCGGCTTTTCAATGATGTCATCGGACTCTCAGGCGATGGGACGCGTAGGCGAAGTCATCATCAGGACGTGGCAGACTGCCCACAAGATGAAGGTACAGCGTGGCCATCTCCCGGAGGACAGTCCAAGGAACGACAACTTCCGGGTGAAGCGCTACATTGCCAAATACACGATCAATCCGGCCCTCACACACGGTATCGCCCACACCGTCGGCTCGGTAGAGGTTGGGAAGCTGGCCGACCTCGTGCTCTGGCGGCCGGCCTTCTTCGGGGTCAAGCCATCCACCATCCTCAAAGGCGGCATGATCGCCGCCGCTGCCATGGGTGACCCGAACGCATCCATCCCGACGCCTCAGCCCGTTCACTACCGGCCGATGTTCGGCGCATTCGGAGGGGCATTGAAGACTTCCGTCACATTCGTATCCCAGGCTGCCCTTTCCAATCCAGGCGTCCTGTCGCTCGGACTCAAGAAACCGCTGGTGGCGGTCAGCGGCACACGAACCCTGAGGAAGACGGACATGATCCATAACGATTGGCTTCCAACCATCGACGTCGATCCCGAGACCTACATCGTGAAAGCCGACGGAACGCACCTGACATGCGAGCCTGCTTCGGTACTGCCGATGGCCCAACGCTACTTTCTATTTTAGGACATGCTAAACATATTCATCAAACTCGATGTCCCCAAACAGATCGATGACCGGGTCGTGCTCACGTTCGACTCGCGCCAGAAAAGCCGATTGCGGGTCACATTGGTATCCGGTGAGGATGCGGCGCTCTTCCTTGAGCGAGGGAACATACTTCGCGGAGGCGACCTGCTTGAGGCTGAAGATGGCAAAGTGATCGAAGTGGTGGCTGCTAAGCAACAGGTAATGAAGGTCACGGCGGACTCGCACGAGACACTCATGAAAGCGGCCTACCATCTGGGTAACCGTCATGTGCCGCTGGAAGTGGGCAATGGCTGGCTGCTGCTTGAACAGGACCACGTCCTGAAAGAGATGCTCATCGGTCTGGGTGTCTCCGTAAGCGACGAGGAATTGCCTTTCGAGCCTGAAGCTGGCGCTTACGGGGGAGGACACCGTCATCACGACGATTCCGGATCCCCTTCGATCAGACCACCCTCGAGGATATTGAAGAATGCCAGGTAACCAGGGTGTCGCGATCAGGAATCTATCCCGCCTTCTCATGCTGGCAAGCCCCATGCTCCCTGTTGGTGCATACAGCTACTCTCAGGGACTGGAGTGGGCCATAGAGTGCGGTGATGTGAAAGACCTTCCCACGGCGAAAGACTGGATAGGCGACGTGCTTGCGAGCTATCAGGCGAACTATGAATTACCGATGCTAATCAGGCTCCATGATGCCTGGCAAAGCAATGACTTACGAAAAGTCGCGGACTGGGACGAAGCATACCAGGCAGGGAAAGACACTGCCGAGACTCAGGCCGAAACCCTTCAGATGGGATATTCACTCCGGAAACTGATGCAGGACCTGGGTGAGTTCCCGATCGATTTCGTCGAGGACATGGCCGGGATCGAGACCCCGGCCTTTGCGACCATCTACGCCGGCGTATGCGTCGCCTGGGGGATCCCGGTCAATGAGATGCTGCATACCTACGCCTGGTCGTGGGCTGAGAACCAGGTCAGTGCGGCGATGAAAACCGTGCCGCTTGGACAGGTTGCCGGCCAGAAGATCCTGTTGCATCTTGGCAAGGAACTGCCCGGCATCGTTGCGCATTCCATGAGGGTGAAGGATGAGGAGATCAGCAACTTCTGCCCGGCATTGACCATCGCCTCGTGCCAGCACGAGACACAGTACACCCGTTTATTTAGATCATGAAGAAAGCCATATGAAAGAAGAACCATTACGCGTTGGAATAGGCGGACCCGTCGGATCCGGCAAGACCGCCCTTACCTTGTCCTTATGCAAGCGATTGCGTGATGTCTACAACATCGCCGTCGTGACGAATGACATTTACACGAAAGAAGATGCGGAGTTCCTGACAAGGAATGAAGCCCTCCAGCCGGAGCGCATCATCGGGGTCGAGACCGGGGGATGCCCTCACACGGCCATTCGGGAGGACGCATCGATGAATCTGGAAGCCGTTGCAAAACTGAGTGAGCGGTTCTTTCCTCTTGATATCGTCTTTGTGGAAAGCGGCGGCGACAATCTTGCCGCCACGTTCAGCCCTGAACTTTCCGATCTCACCATCTACGTGATCGACGTTGCGGCAGGTGAAAAGATACCCAGGAAAGGTGGCCCGGGAATCACTAAATCGGACCTGCTGATCATCAACAAGATCGACCTGGCCCCAATGGTCGGGGCATCCCTTGAAGTCATGGACAGGGATGCAAAACGGATGCGAGGTGACAAACCGTTTCTGTTCAGTAATCTCAAGACCGGTCAGGGACTTGAGGACATCGTGGGTTTTATCGAAAAACATGGCTTAATGAAATAGGAGACATCATGAAAAATTATCTTAAAGCACTATCCGGTCTATTGATCCTGTCTGCATCGACTCTGGCAAACGCGCATCCGGGACACGGTATCGAAAGCGTCTACGCGGGACTGATCCACCCTCTCACAGGCTGGGACCATTTACTGGTCATGATCGCCGTCGGACTTCTATCCGGCAAGCTTGGTGGGAACGCGAAATGGCAGCTGCCGTTGACCTTCCTGACACTTATGGCTCTGGGATGCGTGTTCACCCAATTCGTCATCCCCTTCAACGGCCTGGAAACCAGTCTTGCCGCATCGTTGATGGCAATGGGGCTTCTGTTGCTCATCAGTTTTCCCATCCACACGCTTTTAAGAACTGCGCTCGTCGGAACGTTCGCCTTCCTGCATGGCATGGCACACGGCGCCGAGATACCCATTCAACAGAGCGGCCGGATCCTGGCAGCCATGCTTTTTACGACAGCCCTATTGCACATGCTGGGACTTTTCCTTTCATCCGACTTCTTTAAGGCCAGAAAGACGATCATCTTTATGTTCGGATGCCTGATGATGTTCCTTGGGGGGTATTCTCTGATCAGCTAAAGCACCACCCCAGGCAAACAGCCTTTTCAATCAATCTATCCGGAGAGACCTCGATCCCGAGTCGGATCGAGGTCTCTTTGTTTTCAGCAATACGTCAATTTACGTAGTTACTGTGAATGACGCAGTTATTAATATACATTCAGGCAAACCTTAGCCCACTTATTGCTTATATAAAATATAAAAAAGGAAACCATAGGCATTGAGCACCACCATAGCAGATTCTGGGGAACCGATTCAGCGCATCGTTAAAGTACGCCGAGATTACAATACTTGGGTAGCAAACGAGACGCTTGAGGACTACGCACTCCGATTCACGCCCATTTCATTCCGGAAATGGTCGGTCCTGCGTGTTTCCAATACAGCTTCCGGGGCCATTTCATTCCTTGTCCTCGAGGCGATCGGGGGCAGCATTGCCGTCAATTACGGATTCATCAATGCATTCTGGGCGATTCTTGCCGTCGGCATCATCATTTTCCTGACGGGGATACCGATTAGCTACTATGCGGCAAGGTATGGCGTGGATATGGATCTCCTTACGCGGGGGGCCGGCTTCGGTTACATCGGCTCAACCATTTCCTCCTTTGTTTACGCGTCATTCACGTTCATTCTCTTTGCGCTTGAGGCCGCGATCATGGCTTACGCCCTGGAATTGGCTTTCCACATCCCGCTCTATGCGGGCTATATGATCAGCGCGCTCATCGTGATTCCCCTCGTCACGCATGGCGTGACCCTGATCAGCAGTATCCAGATGATCACGCAGCCTATCTGGATGCTATTGATGGCCATGCCTTTCATCTTCGTCATCCAGCATGACCCTGACATCGTCACCCGCTTAGCGCATTATGCCGGCCAATCGGGACGAGGGGGCACGTTCGACCTGGAACTCTTTGGAGCCGCCACGGCAGTAGGCGTAGCGCTTATCACTCAAATTGGTGAGCAGGTGGACTACCTTCGGTTCATGCCGGCCCAAACGGACAAGAACCGGCTAGCCTGGCATCTTGGCGTGCTTGTGTCCGGACCAGGCTGGATATTAATCGGCATACTCAAGATGTTAGGGGGAACGCTGCTCGCCTATCTGGCGATCGAGGGCGGCATGGCGGTCGAGCAGGCGGTGAATCCCACGCATATGTATCTTCTGGGGTTCAGACACGTCTTTCCATCGGAGAAGATAGCGCTTGTCGTCACCACATTCTTTGTGATCATCTCCCAAATCAAGATCAATATGACGAACGCGTACGCCGGTTCGCTTGCGTGGTCCAATTTTTTTGCAAGACTGACCCACAGCCATCCCGGCCGGGTCATCTGGGCCGTATTCAATGCCCTGATCGCCGTGATGCTGATGGAGATGGATGTATTTCAAGCTCTGGATCAGGTTCTTGGTCTTTACTCCAACATCGCCATCTCATGGATCACGGCGGTCGTCGCCGACCTTGTGATCAATAAACCCCTGGGCCTAAGCCCTAAGGGGATCGAGTTCAGAAGGGCTTACCTGTTCGATATCAATCCGGTCGGGGTCGGGGCGATGCTGTTGGCCTCGATCCTTTCGGTCTCGGCATTCGCAGGTTTCTTTGGTGTAGGAATCAAAGCCTTCTCGGCCTTCATCGCCCTGATCACGGCGTTGGTGTCATCCCCGCTTATCGCATGGATGACAAAAGGTAAATATTACATCGCGCGCAAACCCTATCAGTTCAGCCCCTTAAAAAGCACGGCAAAATGCTCGATTTGCGAGAAAGACTATGAAGTGCAGGACATGGCTCACTGTCCTGCCTATCAGGACTATATCTGTTCGCTCTGCTGCTGCCTTGATGCCCGCTGCCATGACGTTTGCAAACCCCATGCGCGAATCGCATTCCAATGGGAGTCCGTTTTAAGAAGCGTACTGCCAAAAAGGTTCTGGCCTTATCTCAAGAACGGTCTAGGCACCTACCTGCTTCTGATGAGCATCACGTTAGTTTTTCTGGGCATGCTGCTCGGCATGATCTACTTCCATGAAAGCATCCTGCTTGGCAATACCGACCCTTATCTTCTGGATATTCTCAGAGCAGGTTACCTCAAGGTCTTTGCCGCACTGGTTTTTGCGAGCGGCATCATCGCATGGTGGCTGGTATTGACCGCAGAGAGCCGTCGGGTCGCCCAGGAAGAGTCCAACAGGCAGACAGGCTTGCTGTTAAGGGAGATCGACCTTCACCGCCAGACCGATGCGGAACTTCAACAGGCCAGGATCATCGCTGAACAGGCGAATCAGGCAAAAAGCCGTTACATCACCGGCATCAGCCACGAACTAAGGACACCCCTGAACAGCATCCTCGGGTATGCCCAATTACTGGATAGCGACCAGGATTTCCCGGATAACAAGAAGCAGGCCATACGGGTGATACGTCGAAGCGGGGAGCATCTTCTGTCCTTGATAGAAGGCACCCTTGATATCGCTCGCATCGAGGGCGGCAAGCTTACGTTCGACATCAAGCCTATCCGCTTCACTGAACTGATCCAGCAGATCGTCAGCATGTTTGAACTGCAGGCGCATAACAAGGGGATCAAATTCACCTACGAGCAAAGCGGGGACCTGCCCTCTGTCGTCCGTTCCGACCAGAAGCGTTTGAGCCAGATATTAATCAACATATTGGGGAACGCAGTCAAATTCACACAGAAAGGAAGTGTGGCATTCCGTATCAGTTATGCTCGAGAACTGGCGCTGATCGAGATCGAAGACACAGGGCCAGGCATCATGGAGGAAGAGATAGATGAGATATTCGAGCCTTTTACCCGCGGCAGTGCGGCTAACTTGGGTAACGTGGGAGGAACCGGTTTAGGCCTCACCATCAGCAAGATGCTCACGCAACTGATGGGAGGCCAGCTAAGCCTCAAGAGTACCGTTGGGCAGGGAACGCTTTTCAAGATCACCCTTTTCCTGCCACAGGTCCATGTCGAGATCGAGACCCAAGAGATCCTCGCCGCGACTCGTATCGGGTATTCCGGCCCGAGACGCAAGATTCTCATTGTGGATAACGAACAGGTGGACCGCGAACTGCTTTTCCGCACACTACAGCCGCTTGGGTTCGAAGTCGCAGGTGCCGAGAATGGTAAGGACTGTCTGCAGGTCTATACCGAATTCAAGCCTGACCTGATCCTGATGGACCTGGCGATGCCGGTGATGGACGGGTGGGAGGCAAGCTATATCATCCGGAAGGTACACCAATCGAACATCCCTATCGGCATCGTGTCTGCAAACGCGTTTGACAAGGGACTGGAAAATATCGCGGCGATCGGTCCTGAGGATTTCATTCTTAAACCACTTGACCTCTCCGAACTCCTGGATTGGATCGAATCCAGGCTTGGCATCGACTGGATCGTGAAACCCATGATTCCGAAGGCATTCAACAAACCCGAAAAACCGAACATCGACCTGATCTTCCCTCCAAAAGAAAAACTGGATGAACTGATACGTAATATCGATATGGGCTACCTGAGAGGGATCCTCAATCAGCTTGATGCCATCTCTTCGATGGACGCAGGGTATTTCCTGTTCGTCAGGGTGATGCGTAAGTTTGCAGAACAGTATCAGCTTGATGCCATGAAAAGCTTCGTAGACGACTTCTATAATCAGGAACAGTTAGAAAATGAATAATGTTCATCCTGACAAGTTCATCGTTTTGATCGTAGATGACGTGCCTGAGAACCTGGCCGTTCTGCATGACACGCTGGAGACAGCCGGCTATCTGGTTCTGGTCGCCAACAATGGGAAGGATGCGATCCAGAGAGCCCAGAGCGCCCAACCGGATGTGATCCTTCTTGATGCGATGATGCCCGAGATGGATGGATTCGAAGTCTGCCGCATCCTGAAATCGGGAATGCTGACCCGCCACATACCGGTCGTGTTCATGACTGGCCTTACGGACTCCGAGCACGTAGTGAATGCCTTCAATGTCGGCGGAGTGGATTACGTCACGAAACCGATCCGGCCTAACGAGGTGATCGCAAGGATACAAGCCCACATCACGACCTCCAGGATGATGAATCAGGCAAGAGGTGTTCTGGATGCGTTCGGCCAGGCAGCGATCGCCATCCAGCCAGATAACAACCGCATCGTTTGGCAAACTCCTTTAGCGCGCAAACTGCTTGAGAAATACTGCAGCGACGAAAGTACTCTGCTTAACCTCTCCAAACTGCCGGTGAAGCTTCAGACCTGGGTCAGCGAACTTACCTCGTTCGAACAGTATCAGGATGCACCCGTCCTTACCCTAGTCTGTAAACAGCAGAAACTGTTCCTGAAAGCCAGCAAATTGATCGAAGACAATCAACTGATCGTGGTGCTGAGGGAAGAGTCCATCGACCTGGTGATAGAAGCCTTAATATCGAATTTCAATCTAACCAGGAAAGAAGCTGAAGTTCTGTACTGGACGATGCAGGGAAAGACCAACAAGGATATTGGGGATATCCTTGGAAGCAGCCCCAGAACGGTAAATAAGCATCTGGAGCATGTTTTTGAAAAGTTAGGGGTTGAAACGAGGACAGCCGCATCGGCCTTTGCAAGAAGCAAATTACAGAATTTAAATTGAAATCGAGTATTTTCACCGCTAGAGCAGTATATAGATGGATTTTTAGTTTCAATCCCCTAGAAATTAAAACTAAATCGCGTATAATGCACCCCTCACGCGCCCGTAGCTCAGCTGGATAGAGTACTTGGCTACGAACCAAGGGGTCAGGAGTTCGAATCTCTTCGGGCGCGCCATATAAAACAAAGGCTTATAGTTTAAATACTATAAGCCTTTTGCATTTAAAGTAACCTCGCGTCCTAATGGCGTCCTAGAAAGATAATTTTAGAGGGTTGCCAATTGCAATATAGTTAACTCATACCTACTATAATTAATGTCAATACCTCTCAAGCTCTGTTAGTTTCTACTACCTACTAATACCAGAAACTTTTATTTCTAAAATATAAGTTAAAACTAACTACTTATATATTCGCATTGAAACTAATGAGAATGGATCAAATTGAATTTCATATAAATATGTGAAATAATTTATATAAATCAATGGCATAAAGCGACTCTACCTGCCTTGCAGATTGAACTCCTCCCCATTTCACACAAGCATGCTTGCAAAATTCCGCTTCAATTCTATTGAAAGGATAAAACATCATTTGCAATATTGGTTGGTAAACACTTTAAAGGTAAAAACATGAATACAAATCCAGTATTAAATAGATTTCTATTGACCTGCCCCCAATAACACTACCATCAGAATCTGAAAAAAGTCCG
>CAIPBJ010000139.1 GCA_903863255.1 uncultured Methylophilaceae bacterium | reverse complement strand
GCGAACATGTCGCATGAGATTCGAACCCCGATGAGCGGCGTGATCGGCCTGTCAGAACTCGCTCTTGAAAGCAACGATTTAGGCGAGATGCACGGTTATCTTCGCCAGATTAACGATTCATCCAGGTCGCTTCTGAGGATATTGAATGACATCCTTGATCTATCAAAAATCGAGGCCGGACAAGTCTCTCTTGAGAACACCATATTCAATCTGGATGATGTTCTGGACGCGTTGCGCCGCACCTTCACACTGAACGCCAATGAAAAAGGCATCACTTTCCTTGTCGATTGCGACGTGAAGATCCACCGCATGTTATACGGCGATCCGCTCAGAATAAGGCAGATACTGACCAACCTGCTGGGTAATGCCTTCAAGTTCACTTCCAAAGGGGAGGTGAGGCTTAACGTTACTCAAATCTCATCGAATGAGAGCAGCGCGACCTTGAACTTTGAAGTTCGCGACACGGGCATCGGCATGACGAATGAACAAGTCCGAACATTATTCAAACCGTTTTCCCAGGTGGACAGTTCAATCAGCAGGCGTTTTGGAGGCACGGGTCTGGGATTGGCAATCAGTCGCGACTTTGCCCGAATCATGGGCGGGGACATAAATGTGGAGTGTGAGATCGAAAAAGGCTGCACCTTCAATTTCGAGATCACCCTAGCCTTTGCAAAGCCTTCACAAAAGGACAACCAGAGCAGCGAGGAGGAAAAAACAGCCCATGCCGCTGAAGAGACGTTAAGCCTATTGAAGGGCAAGCTCGTTCTGCTTGCCGAGGACAACGCCATTAACCAGATCGTCGCCAGCAAATTGCTCAAAAAGATAGGGTTGACGGTTGACGTCGCCAACAACGGAAAAGAAGCCATCGAATTACTCTCCAGGAAGCCCTATGACTTTGTTCTGATGGACATCCAGATGCCAGTGATGGATGGACTCGAAGCGACACGAAGTATCCGTCAGGACCCCAGATTCAGAACCCTACCGATCATCGCAATGAGCGCCGGAGTGACGCTTGCCGAAAAAACAGCCTGCAACGATGCCGGCATGACGGATTTTATTGCCAAACCCATCGATTCGGCCGAGCTTGGAAGAAAACTCTCTGAATTGGCGTCCAAAGGTTGATGCATACAAAACAACGCTAACCAAAACCCGCCATATGGCAATTTTTGTCATCTGAATTTGAAAACCCGATCAATTTCTTGCACCCCCCCCTGCATTGAGTGACAATTTCCTACATCGCCATCCAGGTTTATGAATGTCGGAAGAATTGCTTTCCTCCGCAATGATTGAACTTGAATTTAGTCCTCAGTCACGATCTAGAAAGCAACGGGGAATCAAATTGAAAAACAAACAAGAAAATTTTTTAACGCTGCATGTTAATAACAAGCTGATCAAGCTGCCTCATAAAGTAGAAGAGGAGGATAAGATCTATCAGGAAAAGATCCGGTTGTTTCTTGACGATCTCTATGGCCGTATAGACAAAATGACGCATCTGAGCAGCGAATTGGAAACGGAAATCCTTTCTAACCAGAGATGACCGGTTTGTTGCGCCTGGTGATTGAGAGATTAATAACCAAAGTAAATTACGATGACAAAACCCTTGGAAATTGATACGGTCCAAAAAAGATTCCAGTCGTCACTGGATCGGCTTCCGCCCCGGCAACTGCAAATACTTCGCCTGCTTGCCAGCGGGCTGACCAATAAAGCCATCGCCAATAAACTAGGCATCAGTGACGGAACCGTTAAGTCCCATATGAGCTATATTCTGCCCGTCCTTGGTGTTCGGAGAAGGCAAGAAGCAGTTGCCATGCTGACCAAAATCCAGCTTCCGGAAAATCACCCCTTCAATAGTATAAGATTCGACATCCAGAACCACCCATGACCTGACCTTCCAGAAGGTCTGGCTTCATGGATTCATTAAGACCAGGGTCATTTAGCTTTGGCTGAACGAATGTAATAAAGGCTTTGTTCCTGTTTTTTTAGAATGGATCGCAGGTGATTCATATTGCAGGAGGCGCTTTCAAGTTCGCTTACCAGCGAATTGAGCTTCTCCCCTAACTTCATGACCTCAATGTTGAGTACATTGACCCTGGACTCTTCCTTGCTTAGCTTGCTTTTGATGTCGGCATTGAACCACTCCAGCTTTCTCACCTGAAGATATTCAACTACTGGATACTTTGTATCATTGTTTCCTGGAGTCATGATCGCCACCTGAATTAACATGATGATGATTCAATATACTATTTTGAATGTGATTCTATAGTATGATCAAAGGCATCTAATTGCCTCAGTTCGATCCTTTTATCACTTCACAATCAGGAGTGGTCGACCTCGCCCACTGAATAGTGATGACATCCAGTTGCCGAACAATCCCGATCAAATCGGATTGTGGCAAGTAGCTCTTCCCTGATGCATTTGGCCGATATCCACGAAATAACTCCAGAGTTCTTCCCTTGCATTTACGAACTCAAAGAAAGGCTCGCCAACGATATAGTCATCGAAGATCCCTACCACCCTGATGCACGTATACTTCTTGTCATACTGGGTTGCAGTCAGCTTGTAGATTCTGTCCGACAAGGCATTCAATGAGGTGACGGACTCGGTAATTGGTAGCGTTGGCATGACACCCGTTGACTCCATTCTCCAAAAGAGGCTGGTCGTCACATTTAGTTGAAATTGCCTCTCAAGTAGCGACTGCCTTAGATTCGCAGCGTATGACTCCGCTTCGGATTCTTCATCGAAACTTTGCATCAGGAATACGTAGTCCTTGAGTCCGTCTATATCGTAGATATTCTGATACACCATGACCAGGAAAGGTCTTTTACCCAAGCGATCGCGCTCCTTCTCCAACCCAAGGTAGAGCGCTTCAGCTTCAAACTTCGGCACCCCCGTAGGATGACTTGTTAGAAGCGATCCAAGCCTAAGGATATCTTCTGAAACTTCCCCATTCATAATTTTGCAATTCCAAACAGTTTTATTTAATCTTATCCAAGCTAATCGCTAATCGATCCAAGCCGGTATCCGTTCATCCAAACCAGAGCCATCCCAATCATTTCACATAGCTTAGAACGATAGTAGCCCGAGGCATGAGAAATTATCTTGATGCAGGTCAATACGACGGTTACCCAGGCTTGGCTCTCAGGAGAAATATCTGGAATCTTGACTCCAAATCATCCATCCAGGCATGCTCCATCCGCCAGCCAGAATCATCCGCCATGGCCAGAAAGTCCTGGGTCGGATATTTATAGCAACTCTCGGTAAAGATGGTCTCGCCGGCAGCAAATCCGAACACCTTTCCTCCCAAAGTCACCGTTTGCTCACAATCACTCACCAGATGCATCTCGATAAGATGATCATCCTCATTGTATCTCGCCTCATGAGAAAAACGCTCCAGATCAAAATTCGCCCGCAATTCCCGATTCGCACGCTTCAGAAGATTCTTATTGAATTCAGCCGTTATCCCCTGAATGTCGTTATACGCGGCTAAAAGCTGCTCCCTGTCCTGGGTGCTGTCGACTCCGATCAACAGCCATCCGCCCTGTCCAACTAAATGATTGAAACTCCGCAAGAGACTTCTAGCCTCAATGGGACTGAAGTTTCCAACGGTCGAACCCGGAAAGAAAAGCAGTTTCTTATCATGGGCTCCCAGCCCCAAGGGCGGAAGGCTCTTGGTAAAATCACCTACGAGCGGAATGGTCCGGATTCTTGGAAAATCCTTTTGTAATTGCAAGGCGTTACGATGCAGAAATGCTTCTGAAATATCCACAGGGATGTAAGTATCGATATTAAGACTGGACTCGAACAGGATACGCGTCTTGAGACTCGCACCACTACCGGGTTCGATCAGGACATTGAGTTGCTTCGTAAATTGACCGATCTCTTCGCTTACTTGATGCAACAGGCGAGTTTCCACACGGGTTGGATAATATTCCCGGGTTCGGGTGATGTCCTCAAAGAGATGCGAACCCGCCTCGTCATAGAACCATTTTGACGGAATGGACTTCTGCTGCTGACTTAACCCGTGCAGGACATCCTCAAGGAATTCAAGATGTTTTGAATCCAACAAGTCGTAAATGGTATCCATATGGTCTATTCTGCCAGCCTGAGACCAGCGAATTGCCAGCGTTGATGGGGATAGAAAAAGTTACGGTAACTCACCCTGTCATGAAAAGGCGGTGTAGCAAAAGATGAGCCGCGAAGAACATATTGGCCATTCATGAATTTGCCATTGTATTCACCAACGCTCCCTGGATTGACTTTGAACCCGGGGTAGGCAACGTAGGGACTGGCCGTCCACTGCCAGACATGTCCATGAAGCTGTTTAAGATTCCTGTTACTGGCTAGCCGCAACGGTTGAATAAGCCTATCCGTGTCTTCCACAGCATCCGTAGCTTCATTCTGGCGTGCAGAAAATTCCCATTCGAATTCTGTAGGCAATCGTTTTCCTGCCCATCTCGCGAAAGCATCCGCCTCAAAAAAGCTTATGTTGCTGACCGGTGCTGAACCATCAAGAGGCTGGACGCCATAAAGTCCATATGCGAAATACCCCTCATCCACCAGCCAATAAAGCGGCATGCGCCAGCCTTCATTCCGGGCTATTTTCCAGCCGTCTGACAACCAAAGGATTGGATTCCGGTAACCGCCATCCTCGATGAACTCAAGCCATTCAGCGTTCGTGATCAAACGGTTGGACAACTTAAAAGGCTCCAGGAAATAGCGATGGGAAGGGCGCTCGTTATCAAAACAAAAGTCTGGGCTATCATGTCCGATGCTTACCAATCCTCCATCAAACCCTTTCATGAAAGTCGCCCCCTCTTCCTTTTCTAAAGGATCCGAATTGGCAATATCAAGATAAGCGGGATGCAGAGGATTCTGAAACAGGTTAAATACGATATCGGTCAAAAAAAGTTCTTGATGTTGCTGTTCATGATGAATACCCAGTTCGACCAGATCAAGGAGATCATCATCCATTCCCCGCTCAAAAGCATTCAACAGCTTTGCATCGACCTCATTTCGGTAATTCAATATCTCATTAAGACTCGGTCGGCTAATGAAGCCGCGCTTGTTTTGCGGTTGTCTTTCTCCAACGGTCTCATAATAGGAATTAAATAGGAATCGGTAAGGCTCAGCGAATCTTGACTTCATCCCTAACGGTTTGAGAATGAACTCTTCAAAGAACCAGGTCGTGTGAGCCAGGTGCCATTTCCCCGGACTTGCAAAATCCGCTGCCTGGATCTGCATGTCAGCCTCGGATAGCGGATTGGCTAATGCCAAGGTCCGTTGCCTTGTTATCTTATAGCGTTCAGATAAAGGTTGTTGCATTTAAGAGACCCACTGGAAAAATTATCGACAAATGATACTGTAAAAAACGGGTACGAGCCCAAGAAGAATGATGCATCAATCAAACATCCCGCTAACCGGGTCTTATGTAGACTTTAAAACTGGACGATACCCCATTAATATTTAGGAATTTTTGCAGCAGGAAAATGACGTCACCAATATTTGAGTCTTGTGCCCATCTGCATCACGGAATGGTTAGCTAAGTATTCCTGGATTGCTGAACCTCATGATCTCATAAACGCAAAACGGCACCCTAAGGTGCCGTTCTGCGAGATGAGCTTAATTAGCTATTAACGATTGCAAACGTACATTGTTACTTCGAAGCCGAAACGCATTTCAGTAGCTGCTGGTTTTGTCCACATGGTCATTTTCCTTTTAGTTGGGTTTAGTTAATTACATTTTTTTTGCTTGAATTTATGATTCACATCATACCCAATGGGTTCCGATCAGGATTCGGGTGAATCATGAATAAGCACTCATGATTTTCATGAGTTATCAGTAATGTTAACTTAACTTCTACGACATGAAAGGCTGGAGACATCTCAAAGCTGTCAATTCTTGCTTAGTAGCAAAGCTATCAGACTCAGGCATGCTGCGACACTCAAGTAGTAGCCAACCCACGTTAGTCCATAATGTCCGGCCAGCCATGTCGCCAGGAAGGGTGCAAATGACGCGCCAATGATGCCGGCAAAATTGAATGTCAGCGATGCCCCTGTATAGCGGACTTCCGTGGGGAAAAGTTCGGACAGGAACGTGCCAAGAGGCCCATAGGTCATGCCCATTAGACTGAGACCAAGTGCGAGAAACAGCCAGACCGTGAGTGCGCTACCTGATCCGAACAAGGATGACATGAAAAGACCGAAGACCGCGATTGAAATGGATGCGATGATCAACATGACCTTTCTTCCATAGCGGTCCGAAAGAAGGGCAGAGATCGGTATGGTCGCGCCAAAAAAGAGGACCGCGCCCAGCTGCATCGTCAGGAACTCGCGCCGACTGAAACCAAGGTGCGTCGTTGCCCAGCTCAAGGTGAATACCGTCATCAGGTAGAAGAGAACGAAGGTCGCAACGGCGATCAAAGTGCCCAGGAAAAGCGGGTGCAAGTGTGATTTGATCACTTCAAACGCAGGCACATCCACTCGCTTGTTCAACTTAAGCGACTCCAGGAATGCCGGGGTTTCGGTTATCTTTAGCCTGACATACAAACCAACCACTACCAGGACCGAACTCGCAAGAAACGGGATGCGCCAACCATAGTCAAAGAAGCTCGCGTTAGTCATGGTATCACTTAGGAACAAAAAAATACCCCCAGACATCAGGAACCCAAGCGGCGCGCCTGGCTGAGGGAACATCCCATACCATGCCCGTTTGCCGGGCGGTGCGTTTTCAGTCGCCAACAGCACGGCACCTCCCCATTCCCCACCCAATCCAAGCCCCTGGCCGAACCGGCAAAGGGTCAGCAAGACGGGGGCGATCAATCCGATATCGGCGTAGGTAGGTAAAAGACCGATCGTTATTGTCGACAACCCCATTGTCATGAGCGCGGCGACCAAGGTCGCTTTTCGACCTACCCTGTCCCCAAAGTGCCCGAATACGGCGGATCCGATCGGACGGGCGAAGAACGCGATCGAGAACGTCGCAAAAGATTGCAGCATGGCAGTTGTCGCGTCACTGGAAGGAAAGAACAGCTTTGGGAAAACAAGCACGGCAGCATTCGCATAGATGTAGAAATCAAAGAATTCAATAGTGGTTCCTGCAAGGCTGCCCACCAGGATTCGCCACGTTGAATTCCCCAAAGGAGCTGTTGTACCTGTCTGCATGACGGATTCACTTTTTGATTGTCGTTTGATTTCATTCTACAACAGAATTCCAACCCAACGATCCGACTAACGATCCGGGATCCAAGAATATTTTTGATTCATGTCATTCTTTTTTCCCTTTAATACGTTAGACTTATCAGACGCAGGGTGCGTTGGTTTCAAAAAACTTATAACTTTTATCAAGAGGAACACCATGAAAATTCAATCACTGATCATCGCAGGTATGATGTCTTTAATCGGGTGCATGACCATCAGCACGGCCTTTGCTGATACTTCACCAGCTGCTACCGCTCTATGTAAAGATGGAACATCTTATTCTGGCACATCCAAGAAAGGTGCTTGTTCAGGTCATAAAGGAATCAAAGAATGGTATGGCAGCAAGACTGCCGATGCAGCACCTGCTCCAGCGGACAAAGCAGCAGCCGCTCCAGAGAAAGCAGCCGCTCCCGCTCCGGCAGCCGCTCCTTCCAAACCAATGGCTTCATCTGCCAAGGCCCCAGCAGCCGGTGGCGGCGATGGCAAGGTTTGGGTGAATACGGATTCCAAGGTTTACCACTGCCAAGGCAGTCGTTACTACGGCAAGACCAAGCAAGGTTCATACATGACCGAATCTGAAGCGAAAGCCCAAGGCAATCGCCCTGATCACGGCAAGGCCTGCAGTTAACTGTTATTAGAAGCATCGCTCAACAAAGCCTCTGGGTATTCCAGGGGCTTTTCGTTTAATTGAGGGTCGTCATCATGGAAGGTGCAACCACTCCCTTCCGTTCTTAATGATGCACTTAAATGAAGCATACTTGCAGTCCTGATTTAAGTGATCAAGTCAAAATCACCGGACGACTCCACTCCTCATCTTCGTTATCGTTGCTTGCTGAAAAGGATATTGCTGAAGACAATCCAGTCTTCAAATGTTCTTGATTTGATGTCTGGTATAGCAATTGCTTTTCGTAAACTCGAACTTATCCAGTTGCTCTACCCTTCATTGTTTCGTGCACCCTGTTTAGACTTCGCAGGGATCACCAACTGGATAGCACAAACAAGGCAATCAAAAGGATAAACACCACTATGCAAGAACATATGCTTCAGCAGCTCATTGATTCTCTGCACAAGCAATACTCAAAGAATGAGGAAGGGGAGGTCGCAACCTACATACCTGAATTAGGTAAGGCGGACCCGGACCTTTTTGGAATTTGCCTTGCCACAAAGGATGGGCGGATATTCGAAACCGGGGATTCCGACCAGCGATTCACCATCCAGTCCATATCGAAACCGTTTACATACGGAATGGCACTCGAGGTTCTGGGACAAGAAAAGGTTTCCCGGCACGTCGGCGTGGAACCAAGCGGTGATGCTTTCAACTCGATCGAACTCGAGTCCGGAACCAATCGTCCCTATAATCCGATGGTCAATGCCGGCGCGATCACGGTTTCCTCCCTCCTTTATAACCATTATGGTGACGAGGCCCTGGAAATCATGCTTGAGCGCTTCAGTGCGGCTGCGGGGCGCAGGCTTTCCGTAGACGAGGAGGTCTACAAGTCGGAAGCAAGGACCGGTCACCGTAACCGTGCGATTGCGCACCTTCTGCTCAACTTCGGGATGGTCTTTGAGAACATCGAACCTGCTCTCGACCTCTATTTCAAACAATGCTCCATATTGGTCAATTGCAGGGACTTGGCAATCATGTCCGCAACCCTTTCCAACTTGGGCAAGAATCCTGTGACAGGGGAAGACGTGTATGACATTTCCTGTGTGAAGGACATGTTATCCATCATGCTTACATGCGGCATGTATGATTACTCGGGTCAATGGGCTTACCGCGTAGGCATTCCTGCAAAGAGCGGGGTAAGCGGAGGTGTCATGGCCTCGGTCAACCGACAGCTGGGATTGGCAAGTTATTCTCCCAAGCTCGACGCGCGAGGAAACAGTTGCCGCGGAATTGATGTATGCGTTTCGCTCGCAAATGAACTGGGACTGCATGCCTTCGACTGCATGAATATCGGTTCCTCCTATCTAAAAACCATTCTTGAACAATAAAAGGACCCTGCCTGAACTCAGGTTCCGGACGAAGTAATATGCCTGCCTCAATTCCCCTTGTTTCGATTATGTTTTTATGTCAGGATGTCACCTGAAAATGTATGTGTCGAGAGGTTCATAACCCCTCTTAATCCAGTCGCATAGACTTGAATTTAATCCATTCAGGATAACTATAAAAACAAGAGTGCATGTTGCCGATTTATAAATTGAAACGTTCAGGGTTGGTTAGCCATCCCATCGGATATTGACAATTTTGAACAACAATAAGGAATATTTTGATGCAACAAGTAATCAGTAAATTGATCCAGGCCGCAGGCATTGCGATGCTTATGCTATCGACTTCCTCCGAAGCCGCTGGCGAGGCTGGAATGATAAAATCCGTAAAGGGGACGGTGAACATTGAACGAGATGGAGGAAGTGTGGCTGCAAAACCGGGAAGCCTGCTGATGGTTTCCGATACGGTGGTCACGGGAGCCGAAAGTTCAGTTGGGATCACCCTGGAAGACGGCACGTTGCTGTCAGCTGGTCCAAAATCGACCCTAACTCTCAACAAATTCATCTTCGATAGCACAACAAGCAAGGGCGCACTGGATGCATCATTGAAGCACGGCACATTAGCCGTGGTCTCGGGGAAGCTATCCAAGACGTCTCAGGACGCCGTGACCTATCGAACCCCGACTGTGATCCTTGGAGTAAGGGGGACGGAATTCGTCATTGATACTGATTCAGAGAACAAGTGACCCGTTGTCTTCACAGATCTCAAAAGTACATCTGAATGACGAAACCGAGGAGTAACATGCTGATGCTTTCAAGAACAATCGCCCGATTCATGGTGCTTTCCCTATTGGCGGGTATCGTTTCCGGTTGCGCAACCACACACGACCGAATCGTCCTTCTTCCAAACAGGGACGGCAGTCCCAGCGCACTCACCTTGAAGACGGCAAAAGGGGAACAGGTTCTTGACAAACCCTATGCCGCCGCGAACATCACCGATGGAACGATCAAACCAGCCGAACAGAATGCGGACACCGTAAAGGCGACCTATGGCGATGTGCTGGCCGCACAACCCCAACGCCCAGTATCCTACATACTCTATTTCATCAGCGGGACGGATACGTTGACGCCCGAATCCAAGATCATGCTCGAAAAAGTCAAAGCTGACCTGAAGGCCCGGTCGGCTCCGGAGATCACGGCGATCGGTCACACCGATACCGTTGGCAAAGACGCAGATAACGACGCGCTGTCACTTGAACGCGCCACCACGATGCGAAATGTACTGGTGGCGGACGGGATATCCGGTGAGCATTTTTCTGTTGCAGGCCACGGGGAACGTGAACTTCTGGTTCCCACGGCTGATAATGTTGACGAACCCAGGAACCGTCGCGTCGAAATAAACGTTCGCTAGCGCCGTTAACGACAGCATGATCGAATGATGCAGAAATAACGAAGGATAGGTTCCCATACCATCCTGTTTGTAATGTAGAATTTAACAACCCCTTTCAATAACTTAACAACGGTATAGAAACTAATCATGACAATAGAATATGTAGACGTAGATGAAAACTTGAGAAGAATTTCCTTATCGGGCCGTCTTGACATTCAAGGTACCGAAGCCATCTCCGGTAAATTCACGGCTTTATCCTCAACTGCGAAGAAACAGGTCATAGTCGACCTCACCGCAGTAAGCTTTCTAGCTTCAATGGGTATCCGGGAACTAATCAGCAACGCCAAAGCCCTGCAAAGGCGTGGCGGCAAGATGGTGCTCTTCGTTGGCGATAACGCACTGGTTGCCAAGATTCTGGAAACCACCAACATCAATGAACTCCTGCCCATGTTCACCGACGCAGCTGAAGCCGAGAAGGCTGCCCTTGCTTGACCAACGGTGCAACATCGCTTAGCGCTGGCTTATGTGCCGAACTGTCGATTGAAGCTGATTCTGCTGAGATAAGAAGGGCTTCAATCTGGATAGCGAAGACCGGCATGGACTTCGGTGTGCCAATGGAACAGCTGGGCCGACTGGATATCTGCCTGAACGAAGTATTGGCGAATGTCATTGAACACGGTGGCGAAGAGGCCATTTCATCACCGATAGGCCTGGAATTCCTTGTCAGTCGCCTTGATCCCTCAAACCTTGAGGCAGCAATCACGGTATCGGATAGCGGCCTTGCTTTCGACCCCTTGTCTTTTGAACAGAAACCCCGAACGCACTCGCTTGAAGAAGCGGAACCAGGCGGGTTGGGCCTGACCATGATGCAAGAATTCGTTGACAGCCTTAGCTACCGTTACCGCGATGGTCAGAACCGACTCACCTTTTGCGTACGCTGGCTCAATCCTTAGTTCATATCTATTTTCGGTGCTTAAGCACAACATCACCGGATCCTAACCAATGAAGCACCATGAGCGTGATGTCATCCGAAGGCTCTGTGTCACCTACAAAAACCCGAACATCCTCCCTGAGTGCCGAAGCCAGGTCTTTAGGTGAATGATGGGTACCGGAACGTTTCAGGAGTGCTGTGATCCGGTCGGTGCCATAAAGATCATCCTTCGCATTCATTGCCTCTGAGACCCCATCAGTAAGGAACAATAAGGTGTCGCCAACATCAAGTTGTATCGTCTTGAACGGATAATCGAATTCATCCATGACACCCAGCGGCGGGCCGCCGCCTCCGGTAATGCGTTCGGTGATACCCATGGCGCTGATGTGCCACGGTGCATCATGTCCTGCATTAACGAGTTCGAGCATCCCGCTCTCCACATCCAGAATCCCGGCTATTCCCGTGACGAAGAGCATCTCAGGATTTTCCCGCGCCATCTCGACATTGGCTTTGCTGATGATGGTTCCGATGTTATCGCTGCCTCGAAGCGCCGCGCTCTTGGCCAATGCCTTGGTAACAACCATGAAAAGGCTTGCTGGAAGGCCTTTGCCTGCGACATCGCCGATGATAAAAAACAATCGCTTCTCATCAATCATGAAGAAATCGTAAAGGTCTCCTCCTACCTGACGGGCCGGTTCCAGCATCGCCTCAATCTCAAAGCGTGTTTCTCCAGGGAAGGCAGTGGAGGCATCAGGCAATGTCCCGAGTTGGATCCTTCGGGCTGCATTCAGCTCTCCCGTCATTTGGGCTGCCTTGAGTCTCTGGTTCTGGAGCGCTTCATCGGCTTCCTTGCGTTGCTGCTCGTACTCGATAGCCGCGCTGAAGAAAAGGCTGCCAAGAATCGTGGTCAGGCCGATGAATAACGTGATGGAATCGAACAGCAGTCCGCTCCAGCGAAACAAAACAAGTCCGGATCCAAACAGAATCAGTACAAAGAAAATGACCAGCGAACCGATCACCCTGGGGCGGATCCGACCGCCAGGACGTGCCCGCTTTCGTCTTTCCTGGAAGGGCTGGGGCACCGCGGCCGACCCGCCGGCCATGGCTGTCTGGGAATTCGGCTTGACCTGCAATGCCCTATTGTCTGATTGACGTCGAACGCTGACTTTTGATTTGACTTTCGGCAATTTCCAGATCATCAGCAATCCGCCAACGATCAATATTCCGAGCTCGAATTGACTGATCCACCAGGGGCGGGTCAGGAATACCCCGTCTTCGAAACTTTCAATGAGCTGGGCATGGACCTCAACACCAGGCCGCTGATCGCCAAACGGGGTCGTAATCATGTCCTGCAACCCAAGACCGGTCAGTCCGACCAAGACCATTTTTCCTGCTATCCTGTCTTCAGGCACTTCATTCTTAAGCACACTCAGCGCTGAGATGTACCGATGCCTTGAAGCCTTGTCGAAATGAACCCACGCTTCGCCGTTGCTTTGAAGCGGGATACGCATTGAACCGATCTCAGCGGCTGAGATGCCGTGCGGTCCGACATCCGCGATTATATTTGGAACACCATGCGCCACTCGAAGCATTTCAAGCGAAAGTCCAGGTGTCACCGAACCATTGATTGCCGTCAAAACAGCTGCACGCCTCACTACCCCTCGTTCGGGACTACTGGATAGAAGTGCCTGGCCTTTTGCCGCAGCCTGAAACTCTGGAAGGCTGGCAAGTACATAAGGATAGACGTTCAGCCATGGCAAGGGGTCACTTCCATGCACGGGGATTGCTCTTGTTCTTAAACCGTCAAGTGTGACGGAGGTACGAACTGAAAATCCCGCCGAACCCAGCACGGCAGGCGCATTGGCAAGACTATTGGCAAGAAGGCTGTCATTTGAAGCTGCTTTTGCAAGGGACTTGAGGACATCTTCCGGCAGATCCGGACGAGACTCCGCTACGGCTTGCGGTGACGCATGGTCAGGTTCCGGCATAATGATATCCAATCCGACTGCAGATGGTTTATGGGCCGCAATCGCATCGATCAGGGCAGCGAAATAATTCCTGGGCCACGGCCATTGACCAAGAGCCCCAAGGGTTGCCTCGTCGACCTCAACGATGACTACTGGCTGGGACTTCGGTTTTCTGGGTAAAAGAGACTGATATTCGTCGAACAATGAAAGTCGTGCCGCCTTGAAAGGCGGCATATCAGGAAAACAAAGAACTGCAGCAAAGAAGATAAGCCAAACGAATGCGACAGGTCGTCCATGTCCTGCACACCCGATTCGTGCAAGCAAAGTAAAGAAACGGTTCAACGATAAGGCCAATCAATGCACTCCATCATGATCATGAGAATTTTCTGACATGCTACCTGAAACCCTTTCTTCCGTTAAGTTGAGGCAGGATCCAGGGTTCATGTTTGATAATAGATTAAATCGATTTAAACTACGAACATATTTAGCATACACTTCTGGAGGTCATCTTATGAATAATGAACTGTTTGGCTTGAGACCGTTGGATTTCTCTGGAAATGAGACGGTTACCGAAGCGGTCACCGAGGGACTCGACAGACGTCGATTCATCATGACATCGCTCGCCATGGGGTTTGCCATGGCATCCCAACCTATTCATGCTCAAGCCATCTCAACCGATATGCACGGACTTGTTGCGGGTGAAGTGAGCATTCCTGTTTCAGACGGTATGATCCCGGCCTATCGAGCCATGCCGGAAACCGGAAAGGATTTCCCGGTCATGCTTGTCATTCAAGAAATATTCGGTGTGCATGAGCATATCAAAGACGTGTGCAGGCGGTATGCAAAGCTCGGATACCTGGCAATCGCTCCGGAATTGTTCGCAAGGCAAGGTGATGTTTCCAAAATGACTGACATTGGTGAAATCCTGAGCAAGGTTGTAAGCAAGGTTCCGGATGAGCAGGTGTTCAGCGACCTCGATGCCACGGTGACCTATGCCGGACGGACCGGTAAGGGAGACATCTCGCGAATCGGTCTCGTTGGGTATTGCTGGGGAGGAAGAACGGTATGGCTGTACGCCGATCACAACCCTTCGATCAAAGTCGGCGTGGCCTATTATGGCCTGCTGAATGGGATGAAATCGGAGATCAAGGCTAACGATCCGATCGATATTGCCACCAATTTGAAAGTGCCTGTGCTTGGACTTTACGCCAGCCTAGACGCCTATATCAAAACCGACATCGTTGAGAAAATGCAAGCCGGACTTGAATCCTCCACCAGCGGTTCGGAAATCGTGGTTTTCCCGAATGTAAATCACGGCTTCAACGCCGATTACCGCCCGACCTACAATAAAACTGCGGCTGAATATGCATGGAAACTATCATCGGAGTGGTTTAAAGACCATGGGCTCTAGAAGTCGGAACATGATAAAACAATGAAGTCTTAATCGTTACAAGAACCATCCTCTCAATGGAATAGAAGGAATGACTATGCATGAATACCCCAAAGACATCTTTACAGAACCATTGAATCTTGACGTTAACACCTTAAGGAACCTTGGTCCGCTCACCCCGATGGCTGGAACATGGCAGGGAACCCGCGGGCTTGATATAAAACCGAAGTCTGAAGGTCCCAGGAAACAGGCTTATATCGAGCGGCTTGAAATGCAAGCTATCGACCCCCAGACAAACGGTCCGCAACTTTTTTATGGTTTGCGTTATCACATGCATGCCGTCAAGCCTGACCAAATCAAAACGTATCACGAACAGGTCGGATACTGGCTTTGGGAACCCGCAACAAGCACCATCATCCATACCATCACCATACCTCGAGGTCAGGTACTCATGGCAATCGGAAATGCTACACAAGATGCAAAGACATTCGAACTCGTTGCTTCAAAAGGATCAGAGACCAATGGAATATGTTCGAACCCTTTCCTTATAGAAGCATTCAAAACCGTGGAGTTTAGAATCAATGTAACCATTCATCCCAATGGAACCTGGTCCTATGAGGAAGATACCATTCTCTTGATCCATGGGAATCCAGAACCGTTTCATCACACAGATAAAAACACGCTGACTAAAATCCAAGACCCTTCCCCCAATCCGCTGGCCTTGAATTGAGTTGATCTTTAGCCTATTCAGCTAGCACGTTCCAGGAGATATCCATGCCTGATCGCTTATCAGGAAGTCAGTTGAAAAGAATCGCGCGCTTGATGCTAAAAGGGATGCGTCTCCTGTCCTTTGCTTGTCTAGTCTATTGTGGGTTGGGCCTGTGGTCGTCCGTCGAACGAAACTATCCTTTATGGACAGAACCAATCCGGACCAATGGAACTGTCATCGACTTTAGCGACGTTTCCTGGCAAACCCAGGACAATGGGATCCATTTCACCACCTCGACAAAATTGCCTATCGTTGAATTCAAGGATGACAAGAATCAGAGCCAGCGATTCACGGATCGTATCGGGCGCGACATTGAAATCTACCAGTCTGTCCCAGTCATCTACGCGAATCAGGATTCAGCCAATGCGAGAATCGATCGAGGGATCCTCAACTGGTTTGATACCTATATTTGGCTATTCGGAACGTTAGGCGGACTGCTAGGCGTCTTTCAACTCTCCGACTCGAAAGTTGAAGAACGCCTGGCCATGCTGGATACGAATAACGATCATATCTGACTTCCGAAAAGCAATGCGGAACAAAATGCAATTTTTTCTTGGTCGCGAATCTTCATCCAATATCGGTTGATAAGGCATCGATGCAATGGTAAGGTAAAACGACATTCCGAGAAACATCCTCGATCGCCACGGTCGATATTATCGGCTGATGCGATTGCACATGACCGAATATCGTAGCGAACGCAACGTCAGCAGCATCACGACCCGTTCCAAATCTTACAAGACCCATGGGGATAGCAGTTCCGGAAGGATCAAATATATACCATCGATCGCCGATGAATACTTCAACATAGGCATGGAAGTCCGTTGGTCCGAATAAGGGGTTCGCTCCATAATCCGTTCCCGTGACGAAGCGTGCAGGAATATTGACGGCTCTGCATAATGCGATCATCAGATGAGCAAAATCCCTGCATACACCAACCTGCTCGATCAGCGTATCGACTGCTGAAGTACTGGAATTGGAACTGTTCGGCGTGATCTGAATACGTTTTCTCACCCAGTCCTGAATAGCCATAACCCGACTATGCCCTTGCCAGTACTGACCGAATTCATTGGTTGCCAGTCTAATAAATCGATCCGACTGGCAATAACGGCTTGGATAGATATAGCCCATGACGTGTGGAGGAATCTTACTTATTGCCACTTCGGCAAGGTGCTCGGGATCCGAATGATGATGCGTCAGTTCTACGGTGGCCCGATACGACAGGTTAAGAAGTCCAGGTGAAGCCTCTAACCGCATATAACGATTGCCGGTTGAAGGGTCCGTATAAATTTGGGTAAGGGAATCCTGATTAAGGATCAGGCTTTCATAGAGAACCGTTTGACAGGCTGTATTAGCAGCATGAATATTAAAAACGAAGTCTGCTGATTGCCCAAGAATCTCATAACTCAAGTCAATCTTGATTTCAATGCCGACCATAGGAAGCACTCATATTCATTATTCCGTCTTCCTGAAAAAAGTATCTGTATGATCAGTATGCCCTGATTTGACAATTTTTGCGCATTCAAAACGAAAATTCGACCATTCGAATCCTGAATCAACACAAATTGTCAATAGCACCATTAGATCATTGTTATTAATTTTGATAGTTTTATCATAAGTGACAATTTCTAACTCGAAAAAGGCAAGCCCATGTCTGTTCCTAGAAAAGTAGAATTCAAATCACTTAAAAATCGTGGCCAGTATCTGGAATTCACGTTGAAGTATCACCTGGACCAGGATTTATATCATGCCACCTGCATGGGATGGATGGCAAAAGGAAAGCCGACCTATTATATTGGTTTCGTCACTCGGAACAATTTTGGGCTTGAGATTGTTGAAGACATCAAGGGAAACATCGCGATGAAGGATATCAGCCTTAAATTTGACAATGCTAAACTTGAAGCGATCGTAATGAATAAAATACAAGAAGAACTGGGTGAGAACCGGTTCGTCAGTCGCAGGTTCGGTCAAGCAAGCGTTTAATTAAAAAAAACGGCACACACGGTGCCGTTTTTTTAATTCGATTAGAATTAACGATTGCAAACGTACATTGTTACTTCGAAGCCGAAACGCATTTCAGTAGCTGCTGGTTTTGTCCACATGATCATTTTCCTTTTAGTTGGGTTATATATTCAAGCAATTATTTGCTTGTTTGTATGACTGTCATTATAGGCAAGCGTTCAACTAACAGGGTCGTTTGAATCATGATTCACGGCTAATGATTTTCATTAGTTTTTATCAAATTAAGTTTACCCTTGCTGCATCCACAGAACCCTCTAAGACTGTTTCGAAGCCATGAGCTTGGTGATCTTGTCCGTTAAATCATCCGCCTCAGTCGAGTCGAGCGGTCTGACAACGTCTCGAATTCGCTCTAACTCTGCAAGATTGCCTTCCTTAAGTGCGATACTCGACAAGACGATCAATGCTTCAAGATGCCTTGGATTCATTGAAGTCGCCTTAGTCAAATGTTCTTTCGCTTCGGCATCCTGATTGGATTCGAATTCTGAAACACCAAGAAAATACCATCCATCGGCCGTGGCAGGTTCTTTCTTCACCCAGGCATTCGAAAGCCGTTTTAACTCTGTCCATTCATGATTCTGGAATGGAATGACTACCTGCATGAAATAAGGCCTTTGATCACTTGGCAACGCCCAAAATGGAATCTCGTTCGTAGCCAAAGACGTGGACTCCGGTGAATCGTAGAGGCGTTTGATCCATTCTACGGGAAGGCTGTAGAAAAAACCTTGCGGACCGGGACTCTTGAACGTCGTGATCCCGATCAGGTTGAACTGCTGGTCGAACATCGCGCCCCCACTCGACCCAAGGGAAAAGGCAGCATTCGAGCGAATGACAAGACTACCGTCATACGGATAGGTCGCCTTGATATTTCCATATGAAGGCTGTGGCGAGATGTTTCCGTTTGGATAGCTGAGGCTGAATATCTCCTCTTCGTACTTTAACGTGGAACTGTCCCTCATGGTGACGGGCTTAAAAGGCAGCGGATCGAACTTTAACAAGCAAAGGTCGTGCTTCCAGTCTGCTTTCAT
Organism: uncultured Methylophilaceae bacterium; assembly: GCA_903863255.1. Taxonomy (GTDB): domain Bacteria; phylum Pseudomonadota; class Gammaproteobacteria; order Burkholderiales; family Methylophilaceae; genus CAIPBJ01. The sequence continues at coordinate 1,190 of CAIPBJ010000139.1, read as the reverse complement.
GGAGATTGGCTGATAGCCTACCCCATACTTGGCTATGTTAGCCCCTTTGGCGTTGGCCAGGACATGGCAATTCGTTGCAACGTTCTGGGTATCGATGACAACGCCAGTACCTGTGCCTATGCTTCCATTCTCCAATTCGACAGTTACACGAACGATTGACTCCTGATGCTGAAGAAGGTCTTCGATTTCGGGCTGAGAGAAACAAAGGGTTGGGCTAAGAATTAAAGTGGCCACCATCATATATTTATTCATGTCTCGTCCCCTGATGTTTTTGTTTAAACCGGTTCAATGGTAGCCAGTCAAATGAGTGATATGATATGAACCAACCTTAAGGTCCTTACCGTAAGTATCAACGAGCAGCGTTTGATGGCCTTTTGAAAATGAGAATCGGCATCCGTCCATTTCCATGGATACGCAATCCACCACTTCGGTCAACCCGTTATTGAAGACGTCCTGAGCATACAAGCTGGCTTCATTTATTCTCTTATTCTTGGCTGGCCTCCATCCTGCACTCATTAGCTGATCCCTGACTTTGCCATAAGGGATGTCCTTAGCTGGCAAAGGTGCCGCCGCCAGATCAGAGGCTGAAGTTAGCAGAACGAAGATTAGGCCAAGAACCTCAATTTTTTCCATTCGAATATTTTGCGGAAATTGATAATTCAATTTGTCCACTAAAAGCGAATTAGGTTCAATTAATATTCAATAGAAGAAAGGAACTTATTAATTAGAAACCTGACATAGAAGGTATCGGAATACTTTTAACAGCAACACGAATCACTAGTCCATTAGTAAAGATTTTGTAAAGAATAAAGGGTTAATCAATGTTATCAAAATTTTTCGCTGCAGGAATATTGGGTGCCATGCTCTTCTTTAGCCTTGCGATCGTACCCACGGTGTTTACGACTCTCACCCGAACATGGGCAGGCGTCTTCATCCGAAGAATATTCCCAATCTACTACTCAAGCTTAGCCATCGCATCGATTCTAACCAGCCTTTTAGCAAGCTCACCTCATTTGAAGCTGGCAGCGACCCTGTGTGCTTTCCTCTTCATTTTCTCCCTTGCATTGCTAAATCCCGCCATTAACAAGGCAACCGACACGGACAATCAGAATCGATTCAACTTGCTGCACCGAACCAGTGTTGCGCTTAACCTACTCGAGATGATTCTTTTCATCTTCGCACTCTGGGCG
>CAIPBJ010000138.1 GCA_903863255.1 uncultured Methylophilaceae bacterium | reverse complement strand
TTACAGGCGTGGTTAAATCTGGTGATCTTTTACTTGTTGGTGAATGTGCAGAATGTCACGGCGATGTGGCCCGATTAATTGAGTCAAAATGATGCAACCTAGAATCACTATCAATAAACTTTATTTGTGAATTTTCACCAAGCTTGGCCCTGATTGGATACTGTGAAAGCCATAAATAGCCCATAAAAGCCATCTCGCTTCATTGGCGTTTAACGCCCTGATTTCTGTTTGCATGATTTGACTCCGACCTTTGACCGTTGTTTTGACTAAAGCTTTATAGGTCTGCATTAAGTACTTATCAATAAATTCAAAACAATTTCAATAAAATAGCTATTTCCCGACAACAAATAGGTCTTACTCGAAAAACAAGGACTTGCTTGATTTCATTTCAAGCAATTTGCCAGGTAATGGGGGTTATGGGGTGGTATTCAGGGGTATTGTCAATTACTTGATTCATATTTACTATAAGCATGTGACTTTTTTGATGTGAGTGAAAAACCTATAAATACCAGCTAAATAAGCATGAATTCCATGATTTAATTTATCTTGGAATATTGGAGTCTTGATGATCTCAATAACGGTTGATCCTAAAGTTTTTGACGCTTTGAAGCAGGCTTTTCCCAAGCCTGAAAATTCTGCTGATCGAGCCCTGACTAAATACATCAGGGTTTTGGAGGGCATGCTTTTTCAAAGTCTTCAATTTCAAGCTACACCGCTACAGCGGAAATTAAATTTATTCACAATTTCTTTAGAAAAACTGGCCAACAATGGCGGCCAAATTGGCCCTAAACGAATCAGGTTGCATCAATGGTTGCGTCAAAATAATCTCAGTTTGGTCGAAAAAGTCATAGAAGGATCCAATCGTACTGGGTTGGTTAGCCAATGCAAACTAAGTAAATTAGTGACCATGGTGGACACATTGGCCTTTGAGGAAGACATACTGAGCATCGGAACGACAGATCAAGAACTAGAATTTTACCTACAGGGGGACGATTTCAGTAATCAAGCATTACTCTATTATTTATATCCAGAGTTCAAGCGAAAGCTATCAGACGGTGAAATCGATGAAAAATTTGACACTGTGCCTGTCGATATTGATTCTGTCAAAAACTACAGCATTTGGTTGACAACAGAATCTAAGTTTTTGAACCGTGAACAAAAAGACCAAGCTTTAAGGCAAGCCAGGGTTATTTCTGGAGTGGCTTCAGTTATGGGTGGATCTTATATTCAAAGAAAGAAACCCAGTGACTTTGGCCGTTTATATTATGAAGGTGTCAGTATTCAAAGCGTCAATCGAGAACTCAGGCGAGCTGTACTGGGTAACTCCTGGGAATACGATATTCGCAGTAGTGTGGTGACTTGGAAAATGGGCTATGCCAACAGCTTTCTAGAAACACATGGAATAAAAAAGCCAGCCAATGAGTTTTTTAAAACAACCACGCTGTACCTTGAAGACAAGCCGGATCTAATGGCCACAGTTAGGCACTACACATTTCTTGAAAAAACGCCTGACAAAAAAGAGTTTCAATTGAAATTATTAAAGCTAGCTTTTACGGCCATTAGTTTTGGTGCCAAACAGGGTACCAAAGGGTGGCTCAATGATAGCGGAGAATGGACTAATCCAGCCTTGGTCGATATTCTAAGAAACTCAGGTGACCGTGATCGATTCTTGGCCAATTTCTCTGTTCAGGCGTTTATCAAAGAACAAGTGATTCTTGATGCTCATATTATTGAACTGGTCAAGGATCAAAGAAAAGATCTCTTTTGCAATCCAATTCTTCAAACTGCCTCAGGTCGCATCAGTAAGCCAAAAATACTGGCCTATTTGTACCAACACGATGAAAAAGAGATTATGGATGTGGTCAGCGCGGTTGCTGGAACTTTTGGTTTCGAACCCATCGCCAAAGTTCACGATGCGATATTTTTTAAACGGAAGTTGAATCTTGATATTCGAACGGAGATTGAATTCCAAATGCAAGAGTATTCAAATAATCCCTATTGGCGATTGACACCTAAAGAGCTTAAACGTTATGAGAAAAAATACACTGAAGAAGTTAAATTCAAAAACAAAAAAGAAGAAGATCCTGAGCTTCTCGAATTTAATCGTCAAGTTGCAGAATTTATGTTGAATTTTGGTTGATATCTTTTTGTGTTTTAAGTCAATATTTTATATTAACCCGCCAATCTGATCGGTTACCAAATAGAGGTTGCTCATATCCCAGGTCTGAAACTAAATTAATAACTCCTGCAATACATTCAAAAGGAGTTGCAAATGACAGGATTAAAAGCACTTAAATTGGTTCAAGCTAAAAAGCCTCAGAAAAATAGCCAGCAATTTTCTAGGAGGCAAAAACTCAGCAGCAAATTGGCTGAGCAAATTCAATTGGCAAAATCTGAGCAATCAGGTACAGCTTTAGAGCTCAAAAAAACTCGAACAATCAAAGATTCTGCTACAGGCGAATCTCAGCTAATAGAAGTGCCCATTAAGCTCAAACCTTGGTGGTGGAAAAATGATGCTGGCAAACTTTGTATTACCGTCCGATATGGCGCCAGAGTTTTAGAAATTATTGAGGGTAAAAATGCAATTGAAGCTGAAAACATTGCTGAGGTGATCAGTTCGCTGCAAGTGATTCTGAGTGCTGTTGATACTGGGGAGCTAGACTCGCGTATCGAATCTTTGAGTGAAAAGCCAAGGTCAGAAATATCAAAACCTCCAGATACTGAAAAAAAGAAGACCTTAAAACTTCCATTTAGATCAAGCTAAATTATATGTAAACCCAATTAGACCGGTCTTAGTACCGGTTTTTTTGGACTTTTATTTAGGTCGGAATAGTTGGGGGAGGGAGATTGGGTGACTTTATTTTTTGCATGGCGTTTTGAGCTTTTTGCATCTTTTGACGATTTCGCTCAAGTTTGACCGCGTTGCTGGCTCGTTTACTGCTGGCTTGAAGTTGTGCAAGGCGTTGCTTCTCAGGAGTCTTGGGCTGTTCAATTTCTAATATAAGCATAAAGTTATTTATGATTGCGGTGAATAGAGTGCGTTCATAGTCCATCCTTTTTGCTAAATAAATGTATAAAAAGGAGATCAACTATGCGATTTACTGAAATAGCCAACCCTGAAGATCAATTGGCACTTTGGAGAATGGTGTCCAATTCAATGTGGAAGGCTTTTGATGAGCCCAATTCAGGGGCCCTAATGCCAAACGCTCAACAAACTCAACCCAACCAGAACCCAGTTGTGAAAACAGTCGCTCCGCCCGCACCTATGGTGAAACCCTTGGCAAAGGGTATGGGGCGAATTGCTTCAATAAGTAAGCCAGTAGCTAAGCCAGCAAAGTCGGTCAAGGCGCCCAAGCCAAAAAAAGCACCCATGGCCGCAGCTCCTAAGCCTCTACCTAAGCCCAAACCACAACAGCTAACTCCAAATCAAGCTACAAAACAGCAGACCCAGCAGCATCAACAACTGGCCAAGCACCTGCACAAGGAGCTAATGAAACCCAACCCACAGCAAAGAATCTACCCCCAGCCGCCAACCCCCAGCCAAAAGTTGGCCAGCCCCACGGTACCCATGACGAATAGCTATGACGAAAGAGACAAGGACGAGCTTGTATTTCACTCACGAGCCCAGCACCCATTCAAGACCATAAGTCAGAGAAAAGGTGCGTTATCAGGTCAAAAGCATGGCTTTTAGGCAGAAAGCGCAGTGCTTTTTTGAACCGTAATCGCGGTTACGACAGCCATAGCGCAAATGGTTTGATTTGGCTCTCGATAATTGAGCGTGTGGCTACATGATCAGCCTTTTGATTTACTCAAAATTTATCTATCTGGTTTGGGGCAATGAACTATCTTGATAAAAGCGAGTTACTTCATTGAAGAGGTTGAATCGCTTAACCTCATTCATGATGCCGTGAGTACCTTCGCTCAAAATGACTAACTTTTTCTCTGGTGATCGTGTTAAAAGTGGAAACAATGTTTCTGCCATATAAAGAGGTGTATCTGCGTCCCATTCCGCCACTATGAGCAACGTAGGTACCGTTATCAATTCAGGGTTATAGACAGGTTTACCTGCACTCCAGAATAAACGACCATCTTTCACACTTCCATTTGGAGCACGTACATATTTAGGGTTTGCCATTGAACCCACTGGGTCGGAAGCAAAAGTCACCTCAGCCCATGCGTCAAACCATTCTTTAGGTTGCGGCTCTCGACCAGGAACAAGCCCAGTGTTCTTGCGTTTAAAAGCGTCCTCTATTGTGACCGTTCTATAAGCACCCAATGCACCACCGGAATCTGTGAGCGATACTGATTTTCGCAACCACACTGGGGCATACAAGACCAAGCGATTGACCTTGTCAGCATGGCGTGATGTGTACAGGGCCGCGGTTGAAGTGCCCCATGAATGCCCCAGCACATTGATCTTATCCACCCCACGGCGTTGTCTAATCCAATTGGCCGCAGAAGCAAAATCGCGTGCTGCTGTGTCTGTGTCAGCAATTGGAGGATTTTGTAAAGCGGGTTGATCCATTGCAGCTGTGCGCGAAGATTTTCCATAGCCGCGGATGTCAAGCATGTAAACGTCAAAGCCCTGTTGAGCCAGTACATCCATCCAGGAAAGTCCATCCAGTCTCAAGTCAAAACCAGTTTCAGAAGGATAGGTTGCTCCATGAACAAACAGCAACACATTGTCTTTGTGAAATTGTGCAGTGGATGCTAACCGTTTATTTCGCACATAAAGATTGATTCCAGGCTCATCGCTGGGAACCATGAAATCTTCGATGAGGATTTGAGCATTTTTTTGAGGTGAAATAGTCGAATCACTCATGACCATTTTGCTGGCACACCCGTTTAAAAATAGGTGTAAACAAACAAACAAAGAAAGCGTTAGCAGGCGGTTAAACCTGGCTGAAAAAATTAATCTAAACATCTGATTCTCCTCATATGGTGGGGTGAATGCAGCCGCTTCTCGAGCACTGAAACTCACGATAATGGTTAAAAAAGAATTCATTTGGCCTCAAAGCTCAGCATAAATATACGCGGGGTTACACTAGGTCTTTCTGATAACTCATTTGTTTATTGTAGATCTGGCCCCAATTACTGAATTATGTAAAAATTTACGAACATTTAAATAGTCCTACAGTCGCAAATCAATTTTTGCCGCCGCCGCTAATTTGGGCACCGCTATAGACTGTGACTGACCTCGAGGTCAAACCTTTTACAACCACGCCACAACAGATCAAAAATCAGCAGCAAAAGGCTCAACAGGAGTACGCCTCCCAGGTTAGAAAAGAACTGACCAAGAGGTCTTTAGAGCCTCAGCCAGGCGCACTTAAGCCATTATCTGGCAACATCATCAGTCCAATTGATGTGCCTAGGAATGCAAAAGAACGAGAGCGATTGAGGGGGGGGGGACTGCCATCGAAGCCAATGTGATGTCAAAAAAAGTGCGATTTTGATTCATAAGCGCGGTTCATACAACTAAATTCATATTGAGATTGTGAGCCACAATCGCGGTCTTGACAGGCATAGCTACGATGGTTTCCCCAGGATTGACTAATGGTGTACAGATTTTTCCTTTTTCGGTTTTAAAAAAGGGGTAGCAAGACTGGCAAAATGATCCAATACTTGAAACGTCTGGTGGGGGTTACCCAACCCATAGAATACTTCCTTGTCGGGCAGCATATAGGCCATTTCTTTAGTGGCCCAACCCTCTGAATGCCATAGACCCTGAGCCACGCATTGATCAAGGGCTATTTGCTGATCTGTGCTCCATCTGGCGCAGTGCTCAACTGGGTCTTTGCAGGGGAAGATGCCAATCTCAACATTGGCAATTAAATCAGCTGCACAGAGTTTTTTTTGTCTGAAAATATTTCTGACTGAATTCTGTTTTTTACGACGCCGATCCAAAGTGTCAGATGCGCGCAGTAGATCTTTGGGGGATAAGTTCAAGTGACGTCCCATTTCAAAGTCACCCCAATGGTTCAGTTGGTCTTCTAGAGCACTATTTTCAACACTGACATTGAGCATCAATGATTTATAAGCAGGGATGATGGTTTTCTTGCTTCTTAATATTAAGTCAAACAGTTGATATTTTGCATTAACCGTATAGTGCTTGCCGCGAACTCTGGCTAATAACCAAGCTTCATAAATGATGCTTTGAGCAAGTGAAGAATCCAAATATTTTGGAATTACTAAACAAATCATTTCAGGATGCTCATTCTCTAAATCTTTAGAGACTAGTAACTGCAAACCGTGCCCAAGATCTTTTTTAAATTTCATCTCTATTTGAGGTGAGTCAAACAGCTTTGGTCCTCGATCTTGCCACCAATGCATAAAGCATTCGTATTTGAAAATGTCACCAAAATCATTCCAAACTCTGACTAACCTAGGATCCAAGCAGTTTCCATTTTCATGGCAACACCACCAATAATCTTTGCTACATCGTAAAAATGCCCACCACCAAAAGTAAAGGCTTGATTTGATGGCAGTAGATGCAAGATTATTCGCAGTCGGCATATCCATGGTTGTCTCCTTTGGTTGTGGTTATGAAAAAAACTCCTAATTTGAAAAAAATATAAAGTGGAGTGACATGTCACTCCACTTTATACGGTATGGGTTTAGCCTTTACTCAGCAGTGCATTTCGCCTGCTTTCATTAAATTAACAAGGAAAAAACCATGCAACTTACCAATGGTGCAATAAAAAAGACCGTCACGTCCAAGATGCCCCCGCCTCAAATCATTGATCATGATGAAGATGAAAACGATGGATTGGATACTTTCGATTTAAGTGCCTTCGTTATCCCCAGCGCCAGTAAAAGTGATTTGACTCTGCGTCCATCTGATAAGGATAAGAAGAAATCTGAAATAGCTCAATTTTTATCAGAAAGTGAAGACCTCTATGCCATGGGGGTTAAGTACGAAACGGAAGTCGTGGCCCGTGGACATCAGCATTTGTACGATCTTTTAGCGTCAATCTATAGCTTGGCATTGAAAATCGAGGCTAACGAACAGGCAAGCAAAATAGTTATAGCAATTAGAAAAGAATTGAAAGATAAACACGGAATAAACCTTCAAACCAATTGCACTGCCATGGCTGCCATCGTGAGATTTGTAGTGCGAAAAGATAAATTAACTGCAAGTCGGTACACAAAAGTTTTAACTGTTGCAAGGGAAGAAAATCTGTCGGCTCAGGATTTACCCGCATATATCACGCGTCGCGGTGGCGTTACACAGATACAGGAAACTGAAGCTGCATTCATGTCAAAGAAAAAGGGAGACAAAAATACCAAGGCCAGAACAAACCTGATTCGCGAATATTTTCAGTTGTTGGGTCATGCCTCAAATGAAGATTTCCAGTACTCGGGCGCTGTCATTGAGCATAAGGAGGAAAAAGCTGAGGATGCAGAAACCTCAAGTTTTTGTGTTTTTATAGCTCAGCATGTCAGTGGAGAAAACTACAAGATCATTACTGCAAATGATTTGGGCTATGCCTATGAGGACAACTTGATTAAATATATGGGGAAAGAATTTCCAGAGGATCTATACAAACTCGAAAGAGGCCTGAGGAATTTCAAGCGTCAACTATCAATGGACAAAAATCAGCCTGATAGTTTGCGTAAAGATCTGGAGCGCCAACTTTCAAATCCAATGAAACATAAGCCCTTAGAAGTCATCGAGATGGGTACACCAATTGATGACGTTGAAGAATAATAAATTTTCAGCCAGTTAAAGATGAGTTCTTTAACTGGTATTTTTAATTTGAGGATAATTCAAATGACAAAATATTATGTGTTTAGAAATCAAACGGATGGTGTACAAAAAAATGTACCAGGGAGTCGCGAAGAAATAGCTTGTGAGATCGCAACTGTGGTTGGGCAAGATAATTTACCAAAGGATTTTTTTATTGCTTATGCACACGAAACAAAACATGAATGCATGGAAACAATGAGAGAGTTAGCCAAATGCACAATTGAAATAAATGATGATCTTGAAAAGCTTTGGGTTAACGAATGAAGAGATTTATTTTCTAGTCTTGTAAACCTTGATGATCAAATTGAGGAAGCTTGTTCAAGTATGTATGGGGCAGCATTAGAAGTTGATAAGTTTGTATCTAGCAGTGAACACTTTCAAGACCTTGAATATTTGAACATCAAAGAAGTAGATCGAACTTTTGAATATATTAATAGTTCGGGTCTTTCACATTTCATTGATTCAATTGAAGAAATATATGAAGTTGAATTTTTCCATACTCAAAACGCTTAATGGATTAAATCATGCCTAAATATCTAATTCTTCGAAGATCAAAAGATGATCCCGCAACTAGTAAGCCTGGATCTCTAGAAGAAACTGCTTGTGCTATTGCAGAAGTTTTAACTCAATTACCTCTGTCTGCTGAGAGACTGAGAGCTATTCCTGTAGATGGCCCTGCTGCAACGTTTGCAACGCTGAAGGAATCTGCTATTTGCTCAATAACTATTGATAAAAAAAGTCAGAATTTTTGGAATTCGGAAGTATTTGATGTTCAAGAAAGTTTTGATCAATTTATAACTGCAAAAAATCGAGCTGAACAAAATTTGAATGATGCATTGACTGATATGAAAGAAAAACTTTACGAAAGTAGAGCATTTTCTAATTTAGATCCAGAGGATGATATTAGCGTCTATTCAGCACTAGACACACTAGGTGAATCAGATTTCCACTACAAATTTATTGAGACTTTGCGGGACCAGTATCAGTATCAAAAAATGAGGGGATTGTTTGATGAATGATCGATCTGATGTCTGAAATTTAAAAGTCTTTTATTGCTTAAAAATTAAGCAATTTAGTCGGGTGAATCATCAAAAAAAATGCAGACGAAAAAAAACCACAGAAGTAATTCTGTGGTGTTTATTCTGGCTCCCCGACGTGGGATCGAACCACGGACCAACAGATTAACAGTCTGCTGCTCTACCGCTGAGCTATCAGGGAATACAAACATTATAACAAAAAATTGGAGGTTTTATGGAGTCCTTTAATCAAACTGAAATTTCTTTGAGTTTTAGCTTATTTTTATGGCTTTTTGTCCACTTTTTAAGGTTCGATTTTGTGGGATTTTGGACCCATTTACTCCAGGTTTTTAGGTATTTTATTGAGCTTCCAATGTATCGGGTTTTCGGTTGGCAACTTTAATTCTTGACCATAAACTGCACTGACTATGAGATATCCCAGTTCTACTTCAATCGTTGTTAAGCCCAAGCAACTGCGCCTGGTCCGCAGGGACGACAGCTGCTACTGGCAAGCCCACTACAAGGTCGAGGGCGTCAAAACCTGGATC
>CAIPBJ010000137.1 GCA_903863255.1 uncultured Methylophilaceae bacterium | reverse complement strand
TCCACGATCTAGCAGAACAGATGGGAACCAGTGTTCCCATGATCACCAAGCACTACAGTCATTTGACCCCACTTATGAAAGCCAAGCAGTTTGCAGGAACAGTGGATGAGAATGCCAAGGAAGCAGAACAGATCAAATCGATCATGCAAGCGCAGATGGTGAACAACAATCTCATGAACATGATTGCCATGGGAGTAGGGACGACCATGCCCTTGATCGTTCAAAGCCCGCAGCTCACCCAAGAGCTCGACGAAAAGCTCAAAGCAGCCAATCAGCCGAATTAATCGGCAAAACCCAATCAAAGAAAACAAACCCATGGACCTGATCTCACGACCAAAATATCTGAGATAAGGAAAAAATCAAAAAAACACAATAAAGCAAAATAGAGAAATTCACCATGAGCGACATACTGCGTCAATATTTCGATCGTTATGCCGGCAACGCCATCGCTGAGATCAAAGCTGCAAACGTTGCGCTGGGTTTTTATAAACGATTGCGTTCAAGGCTCATAAGGGGTGAAGATCTAAGCCATGAGCTTGAATCCATTGCTCAAGCTGGTCCTGAGCTCACACTGAATGTGGTCAAAGCTACAGTGAAAGAATATGAGCAAAAGATCAAAGACGCTTGGAAACTGCATGACCGATTAGTCCAGATCGGAAAATTCACCATTGCCTATGATGAAGACCCAAGGGAGTTGTTGCCCAGGTTCAAGATCAATTACATCTACAAGACAGAACTCGGCGATATCAAAATCAAGATTACCACAGCAGGGGAGAACTACAGACTTCAGATCCATACTGGTGGAAACCTTATGAAAACACAGATGATCAAAACTGAATTAGAAAAGCAGTTGACTTTTATTGCTTTGATAGATTGAAAGTGAATATGTTTAAGAAATTAGTATCCTGCAGGCGTATAAGGTGTCTCTGCATTCTTTTTATACACAAGTAAATTTCTAACATAAGAAATAACTCTAATATTTTTTTGATTAAAAATAGATGTGCTGACAGTAAGTATTCCTTCATTTAAACGAGATTTGGAAATTCTTTTATCCAATATTGTCGATTCAGCTCTTAAAGTATCACCTGGTAAAGTATCGTGATGAAATTCTGCATCATGCCAACCTAGGAAACCCCAGTCTTGCTGACGTTCGTGTGGATGGTTGGTCAGGTCTTTTTGCTCCTTTAGGAACATCAATTTCAGTAATAAATTTTATCAATCAAGAAATTAATAAGATCATAGTTGATCCTGAATTTAAAAAACGTGCCTTTTCTCAAAATCTAGAAGTTTATGCGCCAAGTTCTCCAGATCAATTTTCCACATTTATAAAAGCTGATTCTGATTTGTGGTTAAGTGTAATTAAACCCTTAAATATAGTCGAGAATCAAATTTTTTTGCTGAACATGATTTATCCCAAGGTGGTTTTGGTGTTTCTTGGTGGCTCAGAACGTAATCAACAAGGTTCTAGGATGTCTAAGCAAATCTTTTGCCTTTTTTAACAAATGCCCCCATAATCAAGAAAATAAAGGGACATTATGAATACAAAACGATCACTACTTTTTTCAGTGGGGGCTGGTCTCGTTACTTCAGCTTTTGCTCAAGCCACAACTTCAACCCCACCTAAAGAAAAAGGACCCTTGGTCTGGCTAGATATGGATCAGGCAGAACTTGACGCTTCCTATGATCAAAGTGTTTATGCGCCGAACATCAAACAAATCCAAAATAGGTACGCGTCCAATAGCGATATTACTCGGAGTCGTCTAGGCGATCCTAAACGATTTACCTATGGGCCAACACCCATCGAAGGGTTAGATGTTTATCTGTGTAACCGGCCTAAGGCACCTATTAACATTTTTATTCATGGTGGTGCATGGCGCTCTGGATTGGCCAAAAATTTTGGATTTAAAGCTGAGACTTTTGTGAATGCTGGCTCTCATTTCGTGGTGCCTGATTTCATTAATGCTTTTGAATCTGGTGGTGATTTAATGCCGATGATAGAGCAAGTAAGGCGTGCTGTTGCTTGGGTTTATAAAAATGCTTCAAGCTTTAATGGTGACCCCAATAAGATCTATATTTCTGGACACTCATCTGGAGGTCATTTGGCTGGTGTAACCCTAGTCACAAATTGGAAAAAAGATTATGACCTACCCATGAATATTATTAAAGGTGGTCTTTTATGTAGTGGTATGTATGATCTGAAACCTGCCCGACTATCAGCCAGAAGCTCCTACGTAAAATTTACGGATAGCATGGAAGATGCCTTAAGTACCCAAAGACATCTTGAGTTTTTAAATACTCCAATCATCGTTGCTCATGGCAGTCTAGAAACTCCTGATTTTCAAAGACAAAGCAGAGACTTTGCTAAAGCAGTTAAGGATATGGGTAAACCCGTTGACTATATAGTTGGTCAAAACTATAACCATTTTGAGATGCCAGAGACGATTGCGAATCCATATGGAATCTTAGGTAAGTTGGTTTTGAAACAAATGAAGCTCGTTTAACTGGTCCTTTTAAAGGATAATTTTTGAACTAGATACCCCATTCTATAACCAAGGTGGAATCAGTTTTCTAATGTAGCACTTGTTCATGTCTTCAAAAGGGATTCGATGTAAGAAGCAATATTGAATAACGCTGAGTCACTACCCGGATGCCCCATAACCTGAAGCCCAAGAGGTAGACCTTCAACGCGCATCACTGGCAACGACACCACGGGGTTACCCAGGTAAGATGCTGCCACGTTTAGCCTTGGATTACCTGTTGAAGTAATTCCAATCGGTGCGACACCAGTTGCAGCCAGCGAAATCACCGCGTCATATGCACCTAGTACTTCATTTGATATTGCCCGCACTGAATTTCGCTGTTTTAGCGCAGCAAGATAATCGGTAGGCGTCATGCATCGACCTCCCTCAACGCGAGCCAGTGTGTCTGCGCTAAGTCGGGGGTTGGGTGATTGAGCGTACTCCCGTAGTGGCCATATTGACTCCCATGTAACGATGCGACGAGTCTCTTTGGATAATCCATCGACCAGAGAGGAAACCCTTGCCTTGTCTAGCATCAAATCCGATTGGAATTCTATTTAATAAAAAAACTCAGTGAAATAATTGCGACAAATAGAGCTAAGCATTTTAAATAAGTAGCAGAGTGTCAGAAATATTTTTTTAATTTATACAAGTTTGGTATTGGAGTTCCAAGTGTCTTATAAATTTGTATCATTATTATACAAACTACTTTTTTTGAGCAGCTAATTATGTATTCGTGCAATCCGCGTGTAATTGATAAAGCACATTAAAAAGCCCTTGTAACCAGCTAATTACAAAGGCGAAATATATATCAAAGTTAGAGGGTGACGGTGTTCTGCAGAGTTAACAGTCTGCTGCTCTACCGCTGAGCTATCAGGGAATACAACCATTATAACAAAAAATTGGAGGTTTTATGGAGTCCTTTAATCAAACTGAAATTTCTTTGATTTCTAGCATATTTTTATGGCTTTTTGTTCCCTTTTTAAGGGCCGATTTTGTTGGATTTTGAGACCATTTCCTCCAAATTTCTAGGTATTTTATTGAACTTCCAATGTATCGGGTTTTCGGTTGGCGACTTTAATTCATGACCATAAACTGCACTGACTATGAGATATCCCAGTTCTACTTCAATCGTTGTTAAGCCCAAGCAACTGCGCCTGGTCCGCAGGGACGACAGCTGCTACTGGCAAGCCCACTACAAGGTCGAGGGCGTCAAAACCTGGATC
>CAIPBJ010000136.1 GCA_903863255.1 uncultured Methylophilaceae bacterium | reverse complement strand
GTTACGATCTTGTCCTTTATAATGGCATCGCCTATTTTAGCAAACGAATCGATATGACGGACAAGGTCTTGAAAGCCCTTGCCAAGCCGGCTCAATAGACGTCGCCAGAAGTACTTAAAGTTCGGCATGGAATCGGAATCCTATGATGGAGACCGGACCGCGATCCTGATTGTAGGATGGGTTGTCGACATGCTGATAATCCAGGCTAATTCTGGCATTCGGGCAGATTTGCGTAGAATAATAGGCTTCCAGTATTCTTTCGGTTCCATAATGGACCAGTTGACCGTCGCCAATCAGGATTCCAAGGCCACCCGAGGCAAAGTAAGTCCGCGCCTTATCCGATATCCCGTTGATGACACCGGCGATACCCACGGTATCGTTTGGTCGATTCCAGCTCCCTCCGCGAATCGATAAGCCGGCTTCTACTGATTTGTTGATGTCGGTGAATTCGAACGCTTCCTTGCTTCCGTCGTTGATGCTTGCCCTGGCGAACATGCCGATATTCGGATTGAATGCCTGTTCCAGATTGATTACCAGCCCTTTACGGGAATTGAAATGCCTCACGAGCGCGACATCGGGCGTGGTGCTTGTTTCCAGACCCAGTTTCACGGCATCGGAGTAGTTGGCCATGTAACCGCGATTATCGAATACAAGGAGCTTGAACTTGCCTGGGTGACCAAGCCAATCGTGCCGCTCTTCCAGTTCACCAATCAGCGAGTACTGCCTGAAATCTTTTTCAAGATGTTCGTTGTTGGGTATTTTTGAAAGATCAAATAGACCGCCCCGCAATGTCCATCTGGATTGGTTCCACTCAGCTGCCGCGCCATACGTGTAACCCCATGAATCCGCTGCGTAATCGAAGGCACCCGCGTCCAGTATCGACCAGTTCAGGAAATCAGACCGGGGATCATGGGCATAGCTATTCGTATCGAAGATATCGACGACGGATAGTTTTCCTGCTGTGAATACAATGTTATTCGAAGACCTTGATCCGGCTAATTGATTCGCGGCAGATTCAACCTGATACTGTTCGCCGTCAAGGTTGATTACCTGGCGAAAAAATAGACGTTGAAAACGAAGATAAGGATAAGCTTTGCCGACTTTGTAAGCTTCACCACTCGCGAAACCTGCCAGCCCCAGTGTATTGCTGAGACCAAAACCTTCATCAATTTCCGGGTTGATGTAGAGTTCACCTCCCTGCCAAAGTCGAATGCCGGCGTACAATGTCAGGTCATTTGTCTGGGCATGCGTGCGTTGTGGCGTCAGGCTGTTTGCGCCAGTATAGGGCGCTTTGAAGCTATCGTGCCACTGGTAAACGTTGGTGAATTGCCCGTGAAGACTCGCTTTCTCGTTCGTGTTCGATGGATCAGATATTGATTCTGCAATGCCTGAAGTGCTGGATTCATCCGAAACTGGAATGCCTGGCTTGTCGTCCGTATGATCGGCGAACGCGCAAGAGAAGCATAGGATAAGTAAACATCCGGAAATTGATCGTGCGATTGAAAGGGAAGAGATAAAACCTCTTGAATGGGGTGAGGGCATCATGAAAACTTTGCGGTAAGATCAATTAGTGTGGGATTGAATATACTACAATTTGATGAATTATTTTTTACAGTTTCTGATTAACAGCCCCAGCCTATATTCTATTTCAGGTTTTCCAGTTCTTCCCATCGTTTCAATGCATTTTCAATGAGTGTCTCGATCTCCAGAAGCCTGGATTGCTTGATTTTCACTTCATCCGGTTTGTCACGATAGACAGCCGGGTCGGCAAGCAGGGAATTGATCTGGGATTGTTCATTTTCCAACTTGTCGATAAGCTCTGGAATCGATTCAAGTTCTTTGGTTTCCTTGAACGATAATTTACTTGCCTTGGGTTTGTTCACAGCCTGTTTTTCACTGGATTCTTTATTCTTGGCTGCTTTCCCTTCCGAAACCCTCTCGGCAGAACGCTGTTTTGTGAAACGAAGCCAGTCATCGTATCCCCCGCCGAATTCGGTCAGGATGCCATCACCTTCGAAAGCGATCACTTGTGTGACTGTATTCTCAAGGAATGCCCGGTCATGGCTAACTAAAAAGAGGGTGCCGGGAAATTCCTGCAAGAGGCTTTCAAGAAGTTCCAGCGTGTCGATATCAAGATCATTGGTCGGTTCGTCAAGTACCAGCACATTGGAGGGGCGTGCAAACAGTCTCGCGAGCAGCAGACGGTTTCTTTCCCCTCCGGAAAGCGATTTGACAGGAGAGCGTGAACGCTGGGGAGGGAAGAGAAAGTCCTCCAGGTAACTGATTACGTGTTTTCTCTCGTTTCCGATTTCAATGAAATCGGAGCCGGGGCTGATTGTATCGGCTAGGGTGGCCTCATCATCCAATTGCTCACGCATCTGGTCAAAATAGGCGACATTGATGTTCGTGCCCCGATCGACTGAACCGCTATCGGGTTCAAGTTCTCCAAGTATGATTTTAAGAAGGGTGGTTTTCCCCACTCCATTGGGCCCTAGGAGCCCGATACGATCGCCTCTAAGTATACGTGTCGAGAACTGGCTGATCAGGCGTTTTTCACCGAATGACTTGTTCACATTGTTCAACTCGGCAACCAATTTGCCAGAACGCTCGCCACTATCAAGCGAGAGTTTTACGTTGCCTTGCCGTTCTCTTCTTGCAGCCCTTTCCAGTCGTAGTTTTTCTAACTGGCGAACCCTGCCTTCGTTACGTGTCCTTCGAGCCTTGATTCCCTGTCGAATCCAAGCTTCTTCCTGTGCCAGCACTTTGTCGAATTTTGCCGCATGCGTTGCCTCGACAGCCAGCAGTTCCTCTTTTTTTATCTGGTATTGCGCATAGGTCCCATTGAACTCGGTCAAGTGACCTCTATCCAATTCGACGATGCGGGTAGCCAGCCTATCCAGAAAACGACGGTCATGGGTAATGAAGAGCACGCCTCCATTGAAAGAAAGGAGCAGTTCCTCTAGCCATTCAATGGCACTTAAGTCCAGGTGATTGGTGGGTTCGTCAAGAAGCAGGACTTCAGGGTCGGCAACCAGTGCCCGTCCTAAGGCTACGCGTTTTTTCCATCCACCTGATAAAGACGAGATTTTCATCTCGGGGTCAAGGCTTAGCCGACTCAGTACCGACTCCACTTTAGACTGCATTGCCCAGCCGTCGTTGGCATCCAGTTCGTGTTGCAGGGATTGCATGCGATCCATAAGCAGTTCGATATTCGCGTTGGGTGCCCCCATTTGGTGAGTGACCGCATGGTAATCAACCAGAATTTGACGCATGGCGCCCAGTCCTTCTGCGACCGCTTCAAAGACGGTATGATCCGATTCAAGATTGGGTTCCTGTGGAACGTAAACAATTCTTACTGAAGGCGCTCGCCAGATGTTACCGTCATCGAGTTTGATCTCGCCTGCAATCACCTTGAGCAAGCTTGATTTTCCTACTCCGTTCCTTCCGATAAGTCCAACGCGCTCGCCTGGATCCAGCTGAAAAGCGGCTTTGTCCAAAAGCGGGTGATGCCCAAAAGCAAGTGAGGCATTGTCGAGCGTGATGTGCGGCATATTAGGTGTTTCCCCCGTCTTTCATGAGCATGGCCTTGATTTGTGCCATGCGTTCTCTTCCATGTTCTTTGCTCGCAATGGGATCCGGATTGGCTGAACCAAAATGGCGCAGGTCTTCTTTGGGGATTTCAGATATAAATCGGCTCGGTTCGCATATTTCCACTTCCCCGGCTCGTTTACGTCTTTTGCACCAAGAAATACTGAGCGATTTTTGTGCGCGTGTGATCCCGACGTACATCAGGCGACGTTCTTCATCGATTTTACCGGAATCAATACTTTCGCGGTGAGGAAGGATCCCTTCCTCTACGCCGATCAGAAACACATGACCAAACTCGAGGCCTTTGGCAGCATGCAGCGTCGACAGTTTAACCGCGTCGGGTGCCGCGTCCTCCTGGCCTTCAAGCAGACTCATCAACGCAACCATCTGAGTGAGTTCCAAAAGATTTCGCTCATCGCCGTTATCACCCGGGTCGCCTTTCTTGCCAAGCCATTTTACAAAATCCAGTACATTGTTCCACTTGGTTTCAGCCATTCGGGGATCTTCTGTATCGTAAAGGAAGGCCTCATACTGGATAGTGTTCAGCATCTCATTCAAGACTTCTCCGGCAGGGTCCCTGACGGCATGTTCCTGAAGCTTTTGAATGTATTGGCAGAAATGGAGCAGGTCTTCCAGTTGCCTGTTTCCAAGACCGGCTTGAAACTCGCCTTCAAACGCGGCTTCGAACAGGGACATGGAGTGGATCCTCGCAAAATCACCAAGTTTCTCAAGTGTGGTGTTTCCAATCCCGCGTTTTGGCGTGGTAGCTGCCCGGATAAAGGCAGGATCGTCGTCTTCATTTGCGATCAGCCTGAGATAACTCACCAGGTCTTTGATTTCAGCCTTGTCAAAGAACGATTGACCGCCGGATACGGTATAGGGGATTTTATGATTTCGTAAATGTTGCTCCAATAACCTGGACTGATGATTGCCCCGATAGAGGATCGCATAATCGGCATAGCTTGTCCGATGTTCGAACTTATGTGCCAGAAGCCTCATGACTACGGACTCTGCTTCATGTTCCTCGTCTCTGGCGGAAGTGACTTGCAGGAAATCACCGGTGCCATGTTCGCTCCATAGTTTTTTTTCAAACAATTTAGGATTGTTTGATATAACCTGGTTCGCCGCACGTAATATCCTCACGGTCGAACGATAGTTCTGCTCAAGCTTGATCACTTTGAGATTGGAGAAATCAACCGTCAGTTGCCTTAGATTCTCCACGTCAGCCCCGCGCCAGCCATAGATGGCCTGATCATCGTCACCCACAGCCGTGAACTTTCCTTCTATTCCGGTCAGCATTTTGACAAGTTTATATTGGCAGGCATTCGTATCCTGGTATTCGTCTATCAGAAGGTATTTGATTCTCCTTTGCCATTTCTCAAGCACGTCAGGATGAGAGGAAAAGAGTTCCACAGGCAATTTTATGAGATCGTCGAAATCCACAGCCTGGTAGGCCTTTAGCGTTTGCTGGTATAGTTGATAGATTCTTGCCGAAGCCGCAGTGAACTCCTCATCTGCCATCGCCTTTGCCTGATCCGAGTTTATAAATGCGTTTTTCCAGCCAGATATTTGCCATTGGGTCTTTTTAAGTAGCTGCTTGTCTGTTGTTGCAAGT
>CAIPBJ010000135.1 GCA_903863255.1 uncultured Methylophilaceae bacterium | reverse complement strand
GTAAGAAAGTAATTCATTCATTGCCTCATAATTGGCCGAATAATAGATATACCGGCTTTCCTGACGTGCTTGAATCAACCCGGCATGACTCAATTCTTTTAGATGAAAAGAAAGGGTACTCCCTGGAATACCTAGGCGCTCACCAATGACCCCGGCTGAAAGGCCGTCTTCACCAGCCTGAATAAGCATTCTGAATACATCAAGACGCGCTTCTTGAGCGATCGATGCCAGAAGTATGACGGCTTTTTTATTATCCATTTTCTACATTTCCATATATATAGAAATATAGTAACGTAATTGCCCGATAATTTCTATATGGTCAAGTAATATATTTAGTACAAATAAATTACGGATAGGGAATGCATGGGTTTGATAACGATCCTGGAACAGCTAAAACCAGTGATGTGACGCCTTCGATATCCATAAAAAGATATCGAAGGGCGATCAAATGTATTAAAACATTATTTGGACATGTCGTCTTTCTTCATGTCATCTTTCTTCATGTCATCTTTCTTCATATCGTCTTTCTTCATGCTGTCCTTAGACATCGAGTCCTTCTTCATACTGTCTTTAGACATGGAATCCTTTTTCATGCTGTCCTTGGACATCGAGTCCTTCTTCATGCCATCGGCAGCCATATCGTCCGCAAACGATGCTGTAGCGACAGTTGAGATGAATGCGGCTAATAATATTGCAGTTAATTTCTTCATTTAAAACTCCTTGATTAATAGAATAATTGCACAACAGGTGCTCTTTCTGAGGCTGTCAACTGCCTCCAAACCAGTTATAACCCTGATCCTCCCAATACCCGCCTGGATTCACATTGGTTACAAAAATTTCTTTAACGTATTTTGGATTTTTGTATCCAAGTTTTGTCGGGATACGAATTTTTATAGGGTAGCCATACTTAGCAGGCAGTACTTCATCTGCATAGGTAAGGGAGAGTAAAGTTTGCGGATGCAAGGCCGTAGCCATGTCTATGCTTGTGTAATAGTCATCATGGCAACGAAAACCGATGAATTGAGCTGAAGTATCAGCTCCGATTCGCTTCAGGAAGTCGCTAAACCGGACCCCACCCCATTTTCCTATCGCACTCCAACCTTCCACACATATATGACGGGTGATTTGACTGGTTTGTGGAAGTGCCATCAATTCAAGTAACGACCAATCTTTCTTGTCTAGAATCAACCCACTTAATTTAAGTTTGAAGTTTTCAGGATTAGGTCTGATTTCACTTTCATCGTAATAGGCATTGAATGGGAAAGGTTTGGTTATCATGGATGCCGGATAGGTTGGGGCTAATCGATTTGGATCGAACAAAATGCCCTGAACCTTGTCATTGAATCTGGATATCACCATTAAAGCGCTTTCAATGGATTCATCGTTGTCTAAACTGCATCCGGTCAACATTGATATTGCCCCAAGGCTTAACAATCGCTTACCAAACATTCTTCTTGATGGAATTTCCAGTTCCTTATGAATGTCTTTAATGATTTCTTTTTCATGGGGAGAAAATATTCGTTTCTTTTCACTCATGGTTAACGTCCCCTCAACATAATGAGAAGCGTCTTGGGTACCAATGCGACCATAATCAGATGGATGAACAAAAAGAATACGATGAAACACATTGCGAGAAAATGTATGACTCTTGCATGGTCAAATCCTGTTAATAGTTCTCTTAGAATTGGGAACTGAACGGATTTCCATATGACTAGGCCGGAAGCGATAATTAAAATGAGATCTGCGATTGCAGCTAGATAAGCGAGTTTCTGTATTGAATTATACTTACTCAGGTCATCATGAGTCAGTTTGCCCTTCAAGGAATCAATGAAGTCATTTACCAACTCAGTTGCTCGGATTGGGAAAAACTTTTTCTTCATTCTTCCACTGTAGATGTTTGCAAATAAGTAGAGGATGCCGTTAAAAACCAGCAACCACATGACGGCGAAGTGCCAGAGCAATGCACCACCCAACCACCCTCCAAGTGTAATTGACCTTGGAATTAAGAAATTGAAAACGGGGGAGGCATTGTAGATTTTTAAACCGCTCATTACCATCAGAATGACTGCGATTGCATTAATCCAATGAGAAATCCTAACGTAAACTGGAGTTAAGGTTTCTTGTCGCATAAGTAAGCTCTCTAACAATGACATTGCTAGTTAGTCGTGCAGATTATGAAACCCTTACAAATTTTTTTAATTATTTTTAAAAATAATTACGGATGCGAGTAATTGTCGTTTCGGTTAAACGATAGAAGTTGTTCGGATTTAATTTTTGGCAACATTGGCCATCAGACAGGATGGCCAATATTTGATTAGGATTGAGGCTGGAAGGATAGGGCTGCAGAATTCATGCAATACCTTAATCCTGTTGGTTTTGGGCCGTCGTCAAATACATGGCCCAGATGTGCGTCGCATCGATGACATGATACGGCAATCCTTTCCATGAACAAACTCTTATCGACTGTTTCAACTACATTGAGCTTGGATATACATTGCCAAAAACTGGGCCATCCAGTACCGGATTCGAATTTGGTTCTTGAATCGAATAAAGCTGTCTCGCAACAAATGCATTTATAGATACCAGTTGCATGGTTATTCCAGTACTTGCCAGTAAATGGAGCTTCCGTGCCAGCATGTCGGGTAACTTCAAAAGATTCAGCAGGTAGTTGGGTACGCCATTCGTTATCTGTTTTAACGATACGTGGAACTGTGACAATCCCAAGACTTTTACCAGATGCATTAAAATTCTCGATGGGTAAATCTTTTCCCGTTTTGGGTAAAGATAATGTATCGGCTATCGATTGTTTAGTAATTGCGCTTTGCAATATCGCTGATGCAACGACATATTTAAAAAAGTTGCGTCTATGGTTATTTGGTAGGTTATTAGGAATTGATTGGACTCCACGGATGTTTTTATTCATTTTAAACTCGCTGTCAGAAATTTAGAAAAGATTACATAAGGTCGCTTTTAGCAAACGGTGCTTACTTTTGTCGGAGTTCGAGACAAAAACTTACATCATAATTATCAGAACATCAATTTACTGGTTCTGCGTTAATTATGCGTGAAAAATCGGCAGGGTATCCAGAAAAAATAACCTCATACACTACTAAAAAATACAAACTGCCAAAAGTATGGAAGAATATGATTAAACAAGGGAAGATATTGGTGAACCACTAAGTGAGTGGCTCCCCGACCTGGGCTCGAACCAGGGACACACGGATTAACAGTCCGTTGCTCTACCGACTGAGCTATCGGGGAATCGGTGAAGGCGTGATAATAAAGACTTAGCCGCGTTTGGTCAATATAAACTAGGATGATTTTTTGAGAAACTGGAAGAGAAACATCGGGATTGCCGTTTTAATTTTTGGAATTATGGTATTTTTACCTTTGTTAATTCCAACAAAAAGTTATTTAAAACAATTAGAAGTAGCAATTTCAGATCAAATTAATCAGCCGGTAAGGATTGAATCGCTTTATTTATCGATATTGCCCACACCGCGTATCAAAATTAAGGGATTCGTAATGGGTAGCGAGGACGATCTCGTTGTTCCAGAGATCGAAGTCATACCCGATGTTCTAACTTTGTTGTCAAAAAAAATCGTTATCTCTGAGTTGGATGTTGAGGAACCAATTGTAAAACAATCGGCTATCAATTTTATTAAGGAAAAATTGACAGAAAAACGGCCCAGACAGTCGGCATCCTATTCTTTTGAGTTACACAACATCGTATTCAATCGTATGAAGCTAATTTGGCCAAATGTCAATTTAATGCCAATATCCATAAAGATGCACCTCGATGATGATTTCAATTTAGTTTCGCTTGAAGGTAATAGTGACAATAACGATCTGCATTTAAATGTCTTGTCGGACCATGATTCATTTCTGATTAAACTTGGTGCCGAGAACTGGCAATTACCTTACGGCAAAGGGATCAATTTTGATAACTTAAATGCTTTGATGGTTTTTCAAGGCGACGCGCTTGATATCAAACAATTCAAGGCCAAAATCTTCGACGGAACATTGGATCTCCATGCTGGAATAAATTGGAGGAAAGATTGGCAATGCCATGGTAAATTCAACACCGATCATCTTTCAACCCAGAAATTGTTTTCAGTTATAACTGCTTCTGCGTCGCCTTTGAGCGGTTTTTTATCGGGTGCCGGCAGTTTCGAATCGGAATCTAATCACCCCAATGATTTACTGAATCGATTAAAGTTAAGGATGCGTTTTAATGTTGAAGACGGGGTTTTGCATGGTGTTGATTTATTGAACGCAGCCAAGTTAATTATGAAACAAAATCAATCTAATGATGAAACCAAATTCGATGAATTTTCTGGGGATTTTGATATGGCTTCCCAGCAATATAATTTTAATGACCTAAATGTTTCTTCAGGATTACTGGAAGCAAAGGGGTATGTAAAGGTATCGCCAGTCAAGTCACTGGATGGGGAAGTTAAGGTCTCATTTAAAAGGAGTGTGACGCTGACCGAGATACCACTGCGTGTATCGGGAACCGTTAGTCATCCTGTTGTGCTGCCTACAAAGTCTGCCATGGCTGGTGCAGTCGCTGGAACGGCCTTGCTTGGGCCGGGATTAGGAACAAGCATAGGAATAAAAGCCAGCGAAGCCACTAAGAAGCTAGAAAAATTCTTCGGCAGTCAGTAAGCATTCTTTCATTGCGTAATACCTAAGAGAGTGCCGATTCGATTCTGTCTAATGCGATTTCAAGGTTTTTCATCGAGGTTGCAAAAGATATTCTAAAATAACCCTCTGCTCCAAACGCGGATCCTGGCACTACAGCGACATTGAAATCTTCCAGCAGATATTCTGCAAGAGACATGTCTGTAGGGGCACTCAATTTTCCATTCTTGAATAAATTGGCTATTGCTTCGCGGGCATCTGGAAAAGCATAAAACGCTCCGCCAGCTTTTAAACATTTGATTCCTGGCATTTTGTTGAAGCGGCTCACAACATATTCGTGTCTCTCACGGAATGCATCCACCATGGGTTTTATGCAACCTTGGTCACCTTCAAGGGCAGCCTGAGCAGCTACTTGCGAAATTGAGGTTGGGTTGCTTGTCGACTGACTTTGTAGAATTTCCATTGCTTTGATTATATAAGCCGGACCAGCGGCATATCCAATTCGCCATCCGGTCATCGAATATGCCTTTGATACGCCATTCAAAACAATGCACCTGTCTTTGAGTTCCGGTGTGGTGTTCAGTATGTTATAAAATTTATCTCCGGTTAAATTGACATGCTCGTACATGTCATCCGTAGCGATTAGAACATGAGGATGTTTTTTTAAGACCTCGCCCAAAGATTTCAACTCATCGAATGTATAAACCGTTCCAGTTGGGTTTGAAGGTGAGTTGATTATAAATAGCTTCGTTTTTTGGGTAATGGCTGATTCCAGTTGTTTCGCAGTAAGTTTGAATCCCTGTTCAATGCCACACTCGATTACCACCGGGGTCGCCTCCGAAACAAGCGCGATATCGGAATAAGAGACCCAGTAAGGTGCAGGAACGATCACTTCATCATCTTGATTCAGGACGGCCAAGCATAGATTGAAAATAGTTTGCTTTCCGCCTACTCCGACAATGACTTCATTTAGGGTATATTCGAGGTCATTTTCCTGCTTGAATTTATTAACGATTGCTTTTTTAAGGCTAGGGATGCCCCCTACAGGAGTATATTTAGTGAATCCGGCATCTATGGCTTCTTTAGCCGCATTTTTAATATGTTGCGGTGTATCAAAATCAGGTTCCCCGGCAGCAAGTCCGATAATGTCTCGACCGTCTGCTTTGTATTTACCAGCCTTTGCCGTTATAGCCAAGGTCGGTGATTCTTTAATTGCCTGAACGCGTTTTGATAGTACCAACTTCTTTTCTTCCAAGATAAAATCCTAAGTTGTGCATAGTGGTTTAAAGCAGAGTTGATTAATAAACTCTGCTTTTTGATTTACGATCGGGGGGTGAAATTTTGCATCACTCGAAATAGTAACGAATACGATGCAAAAAAAGGAATATCCCTTGTTTTTCTAAATAAAGCGTGAAATTTTAATTCTAGTCAGATTTAAACGCAACAAGAGATATGTAACCTTTCAATATTAGGTTACATATCATTAGAAAGGTCAGGGCAGACTTTTTAAATTGATAGCTTGCATTCACCTAACATTGGGTTTTGCAATCGGTTGAGGCTTTGAATTCTTCAGCTATGTCTTTATCGATCTCCATTAAGACCAAATTAATTCGTTTTACTTCTTCAAGATCTCCTTTTTCAGATGCAAGCATGCCTAATCTAAATAGTGCATCAGAGTTCGATTTGTTTAACATGATAGACTGACGATAGTCTGACTCAGCCTCTTTCTTGTTACCTAGATGTTCAAGCGACAAACCATGCTCATACCAGGCTTCAGAACTTTTTGAATCGGAGTCAATCCATTTTTGAGTGATCACAGCCAATCTTGACCAATCTTCCTGAATTTCCGGCTCCACAATTTGCATGAAAAATGGCTTATTAACGTCATCCTCTTCCCAGAAAGCCTTACCATTTACTGGAAATTCAGTTTCAATAGGCTCTTTTTCAAGAGAGGCCAGCCATTCGATCGGCAAGGCGTAAAAATAGGCATTTCTACCGGGCGATTTGAACGTGTTCAGGCCTATTAATTTCCCATCAAGGTCAAATAAGCCACTTCCACTTGCCCCCATTGCGAATCTCGCCGTGGTTCGAATGACATTGCCATCATCAAACGGGTAAACGGATTTTAATGAGCCTGATGAGCTAATCGGCGTGGCAACCCCACTTGAGTGACCGATTGCAAGCACTTCTTGCCCTTTGTTCATAGTTGAAGCACTTCCAATTTCCACTGCTTTTATTTTAAGGTCGTCCACTGTTAGTAAACATAAATCGTGATAACGATTGGCCTGGAATGAACTGATACTATATGTGTCTTCGCTTATTGATACCCAGGCTTGTTTGGTTTGCCTGAAAATATGACAGTTTGTTAGTACCTTTTGTGGGGCAACGACGACGCCTGACCCGTATGCCATACTGCCATCCTGATTAAATCCTTGGATCATGATGACTGAAAACAATGAGTCCAATAGTTTTTGATTGTCTAATGCATTTGCATTGGATGAGAAAAGTACTGTGAGAACAACCAAGAAACTTAGTTTTAAAGTATTTAAATGCATTCCAATCCCCGAATTTTGAAGTAACAATAATGAAGACTAAAAATAGAATCTAAAGTTCGCTTCATGGCCTGTTAGAATAAGAATGTTTAATTCTGGATTTTTTTTGTGATCGTAAATTTTGCAAATAGTCGGTATCAACTTTTCCAACCATTCCCTCCCGCCGGTGATCAGCCCCAAGCAATTGAGAAGCTTGTTGAGGGCATCCAGAAAGGAATGAAATTCCAGACATTGCTTGGCGTGACAGGTTCAGGTAAAACTTACACGATGGCAAATGTCATTGCTCGTTTAGGAAGACCGGCCATCGTGATGGCACCGAATAAAACGCTGGCAGCACAATTGTATTCAGAATTCCGCGAGTTCTTTCCTCATAACGCTGTTGAATATTTTGTTTCTTATTATGACTATTATCAGCCTGAAGCATACGTCCCTTCTCGGGATCTTTTTATCGAGAAAGACTCAAGTATAAACGAGCATATCGAGCAAATGCGATTGTCTGCAACCAAAGCGCTGCTTGAACGTGAAGATAGCATTATTGTCGCAACCGTCTCGGCAATATACGGAATTGGCGACCCGGTTGACTATCACGGAATGGTGCTGCATGTGACCGCAGGAGAGAAAATTCTGCAGCGTGACATGATACAACGTTTGATCGGTATGCAATACGA
The DNA here is from genome assembly GCA_903863255.1 of uncultured Methylophilaceae bacterium. Taxonomy (GTDB): domain Bacteria; phylum Pseudomonadota; class Gammaproteobacteria; order Burkholderiales; family Methylophilaceae; genus CAIPBJ01. The sequence continues at coordinate 23,297 of CAIPBJ010000135.1, read as the reverse complement.
CCGTAACGAATTTGATTTTGCCAGGGGCACGTTCAGGGTAAGAGGAGATGTGATTGATGTGTTCCCGGCTGAGAACTCCGAAACTGCTGTACGTATTTCCCTTTTTGATGATGAAATCGAGACGATTACCCTTTTTGATCCTCTAACAGGTCAATTATTTAATAAAATACCACGCTATACCGTCTATCCTTCCAGTCACTACGTTACACCGAGGGAAACAACGATTCGAGCCATGGAAAAAATCAAGCAAGAGTTGCGAGAACGAGTCGATTTCTATATTAAGAACAATAAACTTGTTGAGGCGCAGCGAATTGAACAAAGAACAAGGTTCGATCTTGAGATGTTAAATGAAATCGGATTCTGTAAAGGGATTGAAAATTACTCGCGTCATTTATCAGGAAGAAATCCTGGCGACCCTCCGCCAACCTTGATTGATTATCTCCCTAAAAATGCACTGATGATAATTGATGAAAGTCACGTAACGGTCCCCCAGATAGGGGCAATGTACAAGGGAGACCGATCACGTAAGGAGAATCTTGTCGATTATGGTTTCAGACTTCCTTCCGCCTTGGATAATCGCCCTTTAAAATTCGAAGAGTTCGAAGCGATCATGCGTCAATGCGTATTTATTTCTGCAACGCCATCTGAATATGAATCAATCCATCAGGAGCAGGTGGTTGAAATGATCGCTAGGCCCACTGGATTAATCGACCCCGAGATATTCGTAAAACCTGCGGATACCCAGGTGGATGATCTTTTATCGGAAATAAAAATGAGGGTTGCAGTTGGTGAGCGTGTTTTAGCAACAACGCTAACAAAAAGAATGTCAGAAGATTTGACGGATTACCTGGCCGAACATGGTGTAAAGGTTCGATATCTGCACTCCGATATTGATACCGTTGAACGTGTCGAAATCATACGTGATCTAAGATTAGGTGAATTTGATGTTTTGGTAGGCATTAATTTATTACGTGAGGGCCTGGATATCCCGGAGGTTTCGCTAGTCGCCGTTCTTGATGCTGACAAAGAGGGTTTCCTAAGGTCAGAGAGATCGCTGATACAGACTTCAGGTAGGGCTGCTCGTAATCTGAATGGTAAGGTCATTTTTTATGCAAACAGGGTTACGCGATCGATGAAATTAGCGATCGATGAGACAAATCGTAGACGAGCCAAACAGATTCAATTCAATCTAGAAAACGGTATCACCCCGAAAGGTGTCACAAAACGTATAAAAGATATTATTGACGGGGTTTACGATAAGGATGAAGCGCAAAGGGAAAGAAAAGCCGTTCAAGACCAGGCAAATTATGATGCACTAAGTGAGAAGGAAATACTGAAGGAAATCAAGAGGCTGGAGAAGTCTATGCACGATAGCGCCAAGAATCTTGAGTTCGAAAAAGCAGCAAGTTTTAGGGATAAACTAAAAATCCTCAAAGTCCGATTCTATGGTACTGAAATCCCCGATCAATTACCAAATTAGTTGTACAATGTGTCCAACTTTTGGGGTGCAGTTCATAGGGAAAGGGCTTTTTTATTATTACGATCAACCTCAGCAGGTTATTTCTGTGTTTCAACCATCACCAACGGTTCCTGTGTATCTCCCCCATCTGATTTCTTCTGCCAGGCAGCTGGTTTGCGTGGTGCATCTGTTGAGGTGGTTTCAGTAACCTGAACAACTTCTTTTACCAGATCAACTTTCGTCTCTACCAACTCTAAACCGCTAGAAGCCAAATCAACCGGCTTCGTCTCCTTAGTAGGTTTTCTGCGTCTTGGTGAGCGTGGTTTTTTTTCAGATTTCTCTTCTAATGCAATATTGCCTTGTATTTCAGGCGAAGTGATTTCCTCTGGGATTAATGCTCTTTGTACGGGTTCCTCCTTTAACGGCGCACTTTCCGCAACAGGCGCAGTCGCTGCAACGATTTCTAGAGGCTGCTTAACCTGAGTATTGGTCAGTTCTGGTTTTACATTCTCTATTGGCGGGTTATTTGAAGCTGGATTCAATAGGTTCGGATCTTCCTGGTTTGTGTTCTGACGATCACCACGATTGTTCCTGTCCCTTCGTCCATTTCTGCCTCGACGGTTCCCTCGATGTTCATTTCGTTCAACGTTTATATCCACGACATTGGATGTATCAGGACCAGCCTGTTGTTGACTGACTGGCATCTTTTCTCTTTCAGGCCGCTGCTCGGGTCTTTGTTGTTGAGCAGGTTTTTGAGGTTTTTGATCCAAGGGCTTATTCGTACGTTCGTTACTTGGTTTTTCCGTAACTGAACGTTCTTGTCTCTCAGGTTTTGCATTGCGATTTCTGTTGTTGCGATTATTCCGGTTGTTCCTGTTGTTATTCATGTCACGTTTTGATGATGACTCAACTTTTATTTCTTCTTTGACCTTCGTCGAAGATAGTCCAGATAACCATGCTTTAATTCGTCCCATCAGTGAAACGTTTTTCTCAGGTTTCTTACTTTCCTGTGGGGCAGGTGCTGAAGGAGTGATCCCTTTGACCGCAGCAACTTGTTTGGCAACTTTGGGTTCTTGAGTGGCCGCTACAATTTCTTCTTCAGTTGGCATTTCAACGAGTTGATAGCTCCTAGTGCCTTCTTCTACAACGTCATCGCTTCGAATTCGCATGATTGAGTAATTCGGAGTTTCCAAATGGATATTTGGGATGAGGACGACTTCGACACCGGTTCGTTGTTCAATTTTATGTATATCAGCTCTTTTCTCATTTAAAAGAAAAGTCGCCGCTTCGACTGGCAGCTGAACCTGGATGGTTTTGCTGTTCTCCTTCATCGCTTCTTCCTGCGTGATCCGCAAGATATGCAACGCGGTAGATTCAATGCCGCGAATATGTCCGGTTCCATGGCATCTTGGGCAGGGAATATGATTACTCTCACCTAGACTGGGTCGTAGCCTTTGACGTGACAATTCGAGTAAGCCAAAACGAGAAATCTTGCCAGTCTGAACTCGAGCACGGTCATAATGAAGGGCATCTCGAAGACGATTCTCAACTTCTCTTTGGTTACGTTGACTCTCCATGTCAATGAAGTCAATTACAACTAATCCACCCAAGTCGCGAAGCCTTAGTTGACGAGCCACTTCATCGGCTGCCTCGAGGTTTGTGTTAAATGCGGTTTGTTCAATGTCACTGCCTTTAGTCGAGCGTCCTGAATTGACATCGACGGAAACCAAAGCTTCAGTATGGTCAATGACAATTGCCCCGCCTGAAGGAAGTCTAACTTCTCTTGAAAACGCTGTTTCAATTTGATGTTCGATCTGGAACCGGGAGAAAAGGGGAGTTTCGTCTCTGTAAAGTTTAACCCTTGCAACATTGCTTGGCATGACATGGTTCATGAACTGAACCGCTTGTTCGTATATGTCAGGGGTGTCGATAAGAATTTCGCCAATATCCGGCTGGAAATAATCTCGAATGGCCCGAATTACAAGACTTCCCTCCTGATAGATCAGGAAAGGGCCTTCCTGAATCGTTGAAGCACTCTCGATAGCCGTCCATAGTTGTAATAAGTAACTTAAGTCCCATTGAAGCTCTTCAATCGTCCTTCCAATACCTGCGGTTCTGGCGATGATACTCATGCCAGAAGGTACTTCAAGCTGCGCCATGGTATCTCTAAGCTCGTTTCGGTCTTCACCCTCGATTCTACGAGAAACGCCACCTCCACGAGGGTTGTTCGGCATAAGTACCAAATAACGCCCTGCTAATGAAATAAAGGTAGTAAGCGCAGCGCCTTTGTTTCCTCGCTCGTCCTTATCTACCTGGATAATTAGCTCTTGGCCTTCCTTTAATACGTCTTGAATGCGAGAACGGCCGGAATCCGATTCATTTTGAAAGTAGCTGCGGGCAACTTCCTTGAAAGGCAGAAATCCGTGACGGTCGGTACCGTAATTGACAAATGCGGCTTCGAGCGAAGGTTCGATGCGTGTGATGATACCTTTGTAGATATTGCTTTTTCGTTGTTCCTTGCCGGCGGACTCGATATCTAAATCGATTAACTTCTGTCCATCAACGATTGCTACACGTAGTTCTTCTGACTGTGTTGCATTAAATAACATGCGTTTCATTGCTTTACTCCCGCGCTCATAGCGGATGTTACGGGCAGTACCGTTTCAGTGCAGTAAGGATGGCTGGAGTTTTGCAGAGTGCTTCATAAATAAAGCAATATCCCGGCAAGTAAAGACTATACGAGCAGAATTGGATCTGCAGGAGGTCATAAAACTCAGGCGAATTTCGCAACTTCCTTCTATTAAGTCCGATGTTTTATTGAATAATTACTTAAATTATAAACATCGAAGAAAAAAGTTTTCTGATACAAAATAATGGTATCAGATTGAATTTACTAATGAATTTAACATTAGTTGATACATTAAACCTCAGTGCAGCGTATTCTATACTCGGGTTAGCCGCTATTATCGGCTAAAATCCATATGTTCCAGCAAATCCGAGCCGCGCTATATTAATGGCTTTCTGGCGTGCTACGGTTTGAGCGCAAAAAATTATATAAAAATCGCTACTTAATTTTATTTGGCGAGCGAAATTAACCAAGAAATATTTATAAAACTTTAATTTACTTATAGTGGCGCTTTGCGCATTAACTATAAGGTTAACATAGTATAGGTGAGATGAGTCATTTAAGCAAAGCAAGTAATGCAATTAGTGCAACGAGTGTGGCTATGCTCACAGTTGACGAGGCTAGTGTTGGTCAAAGAATTGATAATTTTTTGACCAAAACGCTAAAGGGAGTACCGAAAAGTCATGTGTATCGAATTCTGAGAAGCGGGGAGGTCAGAGTCAATAAAAAGCGGGTAGATGCGACTTATCGTCTTATTGAAGGAGACCAGGTTCGGGTTCCACCCATACGCACTTCAATTTCGGACATGCCTGCCAGTCAACATTTGAAAGCCGTGGTGAACAAATTCGACAATTCGATTTTATTTGAAGATGAATGTTTGTTGGCAATCGACAAGCCCGCAGGATTTGCAGTACACGGTGGCAGTGGAGTGAGCCGTGGAGTAATCGAACAGCTTCGTCTTGAAAGACCTTATGCTAAATTTCTTGAACTGGTGCATCGATTGGACCGCGAAACTTCAGGCGTCCTTATGATAGCCAAGAAAAGAACGGCACTGGTCGCACTTCACGAGGCTATTCGATCCAATAAAATGGATAAAAGATATTTGATTTTAGTCAATGGTGTATGGAAAGATAAAAAGAAGCATGTGGTACTTGGCCTGCAAAAGCATGTTTCTTCATCAGGTGAAAGACGCGTATCCGTAGATGAAGACGGTCAGGAATCAGAAACAATTTTTCATCTTAGAAAGAGCTTCAACGAATTTACATTACTGGAAGCTCAATTGATAACAGGTAGAACCCATCAACTCAGGGTGCAATTGGCGCATCTCGGATATCCGATTGCGGGCGACGATAAATACGGTGATTTCCCTAAGAACAAACTGTTACAGAAAATGGGTCTAAAACGAATGTTTCTTCATTCTGCTGAAACAGCAATCAAACATCCGCTGTCAGGTGAAAAGTTAAAATTAGTTGCTCCCCTTCCAAATGAACTTCAGGCGTTTTTAGATACGCTTGAACAGAAGATGCAATAATGGTGAAAAAACAATATGATTTAATCGTTTTCGACTGGGACGGTACCTTGGCTGATTCAACGCAGTTGATAGTCAATGCCATTCAAAAAGCAAGTGCAGATGCCGGTCTTGCGGTGCCTTCTCGGGAGGCCGCCAGCAGTATCATCGGGTTGGGTCTGAACGAAGCGCTTTTCGAACTTTTCGGTAATATTCCTGATAAAACCATTCAATTGGTAAGGCAGCGTTACACTAGCTATTATCATGATGGAGAGAACGAGATTCCATTATTTGAATGTGCTTTTGAAGCAATTGAAATCCTTCATGGTCGAGGTATCGCTTTAGGAGTGGCAACCGGAAAAGGACGTAATGGTTTGAATCGAGCGCTAAGTCTAAGCGGGATAGGGCATTTTTTTCATGCGACCCGCTGCGTGGATGAATGTTTTTCAAAGCCCCATCCTCAAATGATTATAGAGCTCATGGATGAATTAGGCGTGACGCCCGATCGTACACTAATGGTTGGCGACACAAGTTTTGATATGCAAATGGCTCAGAATGCAATGGTTGATAGAATAGCTGTTGGTTTTGGTGCCCATCCCATTGAAATGTTAATTGAATATAAGCCATTGGCTTATTTCGACCAATTTAAGAAACTTAAAGAATGGCTGAATTCGAACGTGTAGTGTGTGCAAGTGAAGAAGTTCAGGAAAGGGGTAAATCCGTTAAATTCCCAATTCCTGAGTTTGGTGAAAGGAAAAACGGGTTTGTTGTCCGTTACAATGGTAGGATATATGGGTATGTTAACCAATGTGCGCATGTTCCTGTCGAACTCGACTGGAACGAGGGTGATTTCTTCGATATCACAAATCAATTCCTGATTTGTGCGACACATGGCGCTCAATACAATCCTGAAACTGGATATTGTGTCTTGGGTCCTTGCAAAGGGAAGCGGCTCATGCCTCTCAAAATGAAAGAGCATGATGGCAAAATATATTTGTATTTAAACTAATGATGGGTATAAGTGGATAAAAGTATGGCTGATAATGAACAAAGTAATACCAATTGGGAACGTCAAGTGATAGAGAAGTTGGCTTTGGCTGCGATCAAAGAACAAAAACGATCCAGATTCTGGAGTATCCTGTTTAAATCACTGACATTTATCTATCTCTTCCTGCTTTTGTTTATCGGTATGGATTGGATTGGTGGAGGCGTCAGTGCTTCTAAGGATCATACTGCACTGATAGATATTAGAGGCGTTATCGGAAGTGGAGACGATGTTAATGCCGATTCCGTTCTGGAAAGTCTGCAATCAGCTTACGATAACAAGCATACCAAGGGCATTATTCTTCGAATCAACAGCCCTGGCGGAAGTCCGGTCCAGGCAGGAATTATTAACGATGAGATAAGACGTCAACGAAAACTTCATCCTTCAATTCCAGTTTATGCCGTTGTGGAAGATATCTGTGCATCGGGCGGATATTACATCGCAGTAGCAGCTGACAAAATCTACGTAGATAAGGCAAGTATTGTTGGTTCCATTGGCGTGTTAATGGACGGGTTTGGATTCACTGGAACCATGCAAAAATTAGGAGTTGAAAGAAGATTGATGACAGCAGGTGAGAATAAAGCGATGCTCGATCCGTTTTCACCAGTCAACCCCAAGCATCAACAGTTAGCCCAAAAGATGTTGGACGAAATTCATCAACAATTTATTGATGTCGTCAGGGAAGGAAGAGGCTCCCGCTTAAAAGAAACACCTGAAATCTTCAGTGGGCTCTTTTGGAGTGGCGAAACAAGTATTCAATTAGGTTTGGCAGATGGTTTAGGCAGTTCTGACTTCGTTGCTCGAGAAATTATTAAAGAAGACAATATCGTCGATTTTACGACACATGAAGACTTTGCAGACAGATTTGCCAAGCGATTTGGCGCTTCTATGACCCAATCATTTATGGGCAAGGGCTTTTCACTGCATTAACACGATCCCTAATAAGAAGATAGTTTAGACCTATCTTCTTATTATCTAACAAGCTTAAATTTGAGACTGTTTCTTGTAGAAATTAATCAAATTATTTGTCGAACAATCGTAATCCGTTATTTTTTCAGAGCCGTAAAGTTGTGGCAGTATTTTTTGAGCGATTTGCTTGCCAAACTCAACGCCCCATTGGTCAAACGAGTTGATGTTCCAGATGATGCCTTGAACAAATATTTTATGTTCATAGAGGGCAATGAGTTTCCCTAACATTCTTGGAGTCAGTTTATCAAAAATCAAGGTGTTAGTCGGTCTGTTGCCTGCAAAAACCCGGTGAGGGAGAAGTGTCATGATCGTATGATGGGGTATGCCTTGTTCTTCAAGTTCTGCTTTTGTCTCTTTGGCTGTTTTGCCTTGCATCAACGCTTTAGTCTGGGCAAATATATTCGATATTAATATCTTATGGTGCTCATCTCCATTTTTACCGATTGAATATTGGCTGTGAATCGGGACCAGGAAGTCGCATGGTATAAGCTTATTTCCCTGATGAATCAACTGATAGAAAGCATGCTGGCCGTTTGTGCCGGATTCTCCCCAGATGATCGGTCCGGTTGTATAGTTTATGCGCTCACCTGAACGATCAACAAATTTACCGTTACTTTCCATGTCTCCTTGCTGCAAATAGGCAGCAAATCGAGACATGCCTTGATCGTAGGGTAATATGGCCATGGTCTCTGCGCCAAAGAAATTGTTATACCAGATGCCTAGCAACGCCATGATGACGGGCATGTTCTTTTCTAATGGGGCATTTCTGAAATGCAAGTCCATCTCGTGCGCACCCTCTAAGAGGTGCTCGAAATTATCCATTCCAATATACAACGCTATGGACAAACCTATGGCGGACCACAAAGAATAACGACCACCTACCCAGTCCCAGAATTCAAACATGTTGTTTGTATCTATACCAAATTCTTTAACGGCTTTGGAATTGGTGGAAAGAGCAACGAAATGTTTGGCTACGTCAGCTTCGTCTTTTGACGCATCTAGAAACCAGGCACGCGCTGATCTTGCATTTGTCATGGTCTCTTGCGTCGTGAATGTCTTTGAGGCGATGATAAAAAGCGTTGTTTCTGGATTGCATTTCTCTAGTGTTTGAGCAAGATGGGCGCCATCTATATTCGAAACGAAATGAACATCTAAATCAGCACTGGAATAGGCTTTCATGGCTGTGCATACCATTACAGGGCCAAGGTCGGATCCTCCGATACCAATATTAACAATGTCCGAAATCTTCTTTCCTGTATAGCCTACCCATTCTCCAGATCGAACTTTCTCACTAAAAACTCGCATCTGTGCAAGTACACGGTTTACATCTTGCATGACATCTTTACCGTCCACATAAACAGGGGAATTGCTGCGGTTTCGTAATGCGGTATGCAAAACTGCGCGATCTTCAGTGAAGTTTATCTTTTCTCCATTGAACATTCTTTCTCGCCAAGTTTCTACTTTGCATTCCCGAGCAAGTTCGAACAGTAAGGAAAGGGTTTTTTCAGTTATACGTTGCTTAGAGTAGTCTAATAGTAAATCATCAACCACAAGCGAGAACTTAGAGAATCGATTCTCATCTTCCGCAAATAATTCACGCATATGAAGAGGAAAAATCTCTTTAAAATGTTCCGAGAGTTGCTGCCATGCTAAAGTTTTTGTTGGATTTGTCATGCTGTAATGTATAAATTTTTTTCAATATTATAGATGAATAACGTTTAAATTTTTAATTGCAAAATCAAACCACCTAACGGTGGCAAGTTTACAAAAAGCGAATGGGGGTAACCCATCCAGGTTTCAGGTTCACTATGGATAACTGACCCATTTCCAAAATTACTGCCTCCATAGCAGGCTGCGTCACTATTGAATAATTCACTGTAGTTTCCTTCAGCCGGTACTCCAATGTGATAATTCTGCCTTGGAACAGGCGTAAAGTTAAGCAATATTAATACAAACTCGCCGTCACGTCCTCTACGAATATAAGATACGACTGACTGATCCACATCATTGCAATCAATCCAATCAAATCCTTGAGGATCAAAATCAACATCATGAAGAGCTGTGATACCTAAATAAAGTAAATTAAGGTCTCGGCATGCAAGCTTTATCCCTTGGTGCCATTTGCTTCCGCTGTAAGAGTCATCCAATAAATGCCAATCGAGACTGGTGTTGACATCCCATTCGCGTCCTTGTCCAAATTCATTTCCCATGAAGTTTAATTTTTTCCCCGGGGTCGTCAATTGGTAAGTGAGAAGCAGTCTGAGATTCGCAAATTTTTGCCAAGTGTCACCTGGCATCTTATCAAGCATGGAGCGCTTACCATGAACCACTTCGTCATGCGAAAACGGAAGAACGAAATTCTCACTGTAGGCATATAGTTGACCAAAAGTGAGTTTGTTATGATGGTAACGTCTATGCACTGGGTCATTTTGCATGTAGTTAAGTGTGTCGTTCATCCACCCCATGTTCCATTTCATGGAGAAGCCGAGTCCGCCTAGATAAACTGGTCTCGAAATCATTGGCCAGGCTGTCGATTCTTCAGCAATCGTCAGGGCGCCTGGAAAGTCCTCATGAACCATGATATTCAGCTGTTTAATAAAATCGATGGCATCTAGGTTCTCACGCCCTCCGAATTTATTAGGTAACCATTCACCCTGTTTGCGAGAATAATCAAGATAGAGCATGGATGCTACAGCATCCACTCTCAAGCCATCAATATGAAATTCGTCTAACCAATAATGCGCATTTGATAATAGGAAGTTTCTAACTTCATTGCGTCCATAGTTGAATATGTAAGTTCCCCAGTCCTGATGTTCGCCTAATCGAGGGTCTTCATGTTCGAACAGGGCTGTCCCATCAAAGCGGGCTAAGGCCCAATCGTCTTTTGGGAAATGCCCGGGCACCCAATCTAATATCACCCCGATATTTGATTGATGACACTGGTCGACAAAGTACCGAAAATCATCTGGTGTGCCATAACGATTTGTTACACCAAAATAACCGGTTGTTTGGTATCCCCATGACTCGTTAAGAGGGTGTTCCGAGACCGGCATGAGTTCGATATGCGTGAAGCCCATCTCATTTAAATATGGGATTAGCCTGTTTGCAAGGTCTCTGAAATTTAGAAAATGACCATTCTCATCTCGTTGCCATGATCCTAGATGCACTTCGTAACAGTTCAATGGTGAATGAAGCCAGTCCGATTTGGACCTGTTTGCAAGCCAAGTGTCGTCTTGCCAAGTGTAATGTCCCAGGTCTGAGATTCTTGCAGCCGTGCCCGGCCTTTGTTCAAAACGTAAACCATATGGGTCAGTCTTGACGTGGATATGTCCAGTATGACGATTGCGAATCTCGAACTTGTATAACTCTTCTACTGCAAGATGCGGTATGAATATCTCCCAGACTCCACTGGAGCCATGCACTTGCATAGGGTGAACTCGGCCATCCCAACGATTGAAGTTCCCGACCACACTTACGCGCTCAGCGTTGGGAGCCCATACGGCAAATCTAACTCCATCAATACCATTGCAACTAAAAGGATGGGCGCCTAGTGTTTTATAGGCCTGTAATAACCTTCCTTCTCCAAAAAGATGAAGTTCGTCGCTCGTTATTGATGGATAAAATGAATAGGTGTCGTAGCATTCAAAGAATTGTCCGTCTTGCTCAATTTTTAAGAAGCAAGGCGAACTAGCTGCTAATTCATTTGTCCATTCGAAAATTCCATGCGGGTGGGACTTGTATAGCTTTTCCCAACCTTGCACTGAATTTATCCAAACATTAGTGGCAAAAGGAAGAAATGCACGAAAAACGTGCTTTTTTCCTTCAAGATGCAATCCTAAGTAAGAATGTGGATTATGATGTGTTGCATCAAGGATTCGAACTAGATCTGTGTTTATTTTAGTATTTATCAAGATGGTTTTATAACTATTTTTCTAAAAGTTAATAAAAGTAAGGTAATTGTACTAGATTGCGGTAAATCAAACTGACTATAATTAGATTATCGTATATTTTACTGTAATTAACATAACCTAACTATAAAGTAGGAGTAATAAAAATGCAGCAAGATATAGTGTCAACTACGCGTTTTATTAGTGCGTTAACAAAAAATACAGTCGCATTGATTCTTGCTGGGGGCAGGGGTTCGAGGTTAAAGGATTTGACCGATCTCAGAGCCAAACCCGCTGTGCCTTTTGGGGGCAAGTTCCGAATAATCGATTTCCCACTTTCAAATTGCATAAATTCCGGAATTCGAAGAGTGGGTGTGGCTACCCAATATAAATCCCATAGTTTGATGCAGCATATTCAGCGGGGTTGGGGATTCCTTCGTGGTGAATTTGATGAATTTGTCGAGCTGTGGCCGGCTCAGCAGCGTATCCAAGAGCAATGGTATAAAGGCACTGCAGACGCGGTATTCCAGAATCTTGACATCATTCGAAATATTGGTGCGGAATACGTATTGATTTTGGCAGGGGATCATATCTATAAAATGGATTACGGCCAGATGCTGGCCTCGCACGTCAGAAACAAAGCCGATATGACAGTGGCGTGCATTAATGTTCCCCTTCAGGATGCAAAGGCATTCGGAGTGATCGGGGTGGATGAAGATGATCGGGTGATCGAATTTAAAGAAAAGCCTGAAAATCCAGATCCTTTACCTGATGATCCTGAGCAGGCCTTTGCCAGCATGGGTATTTACGTATTCAACGCGGCATTCTTGTACGAGCAATTAATAAGGGACGCCGACAATCCTCGTTCAGAGCATGACTTTGGTCGAGATATTATCCCGGATATCATTAAAAAGTACCGTGTTTATGCGCATCGTTTTACCGATAGTTGTGTCGGAGTTTCAGAAGGTAATTATTACTGGAGAGATGTTGGTACGGTTGATGCTTATTGGGAAGCGAATATGGAATTGACGAAAGTGATTCCCGAGCTCAACTTATACGATAGAGATTGGCCAATATGGACCTATCAGGAACAATTACCACCCGCAAAATTTGTTTTTGATAATGATGAACGATGCGGAATGGCAACGGATTCTTTGGTTTCTGGCGGATGCATAATTAGCGGTGGGAAAATTAGTCGTTCGGTATTGTTCTCAGATGTTCGAGTCAATAGCTACAGTTCGATTCAAGATTCGGTCATTTTGCCAAAAGTTGATATAGGCAGGTACGTTACTTTGAATCGGGTGGTCGTTGATAAGGGCACTAGAATTCCAGATGGAATGGAAATTGGTGTCAACCCTGAATTGGATCGTAAAAGATTCTATGTTTCAGAGAAGGGTGTAACCCTCGTGACTGCATCCATGCTGGGTGCTCCAACGCATAGGGTTCGATGACTTTCGGTGTAAATTATGTATTTTTAAGGTAAATGATGACAACGGTGCTACCAAAGCTTTTTCTTAATATTTATTGGCATATGCACCAACCTGATTATCGGGATACTATTACGGGTGAATATGTACTCCCTTGGACATATTTGCATGCAATCAAAGATTACACAGACATGGCTTACCATGTCGAGGCGAATCCTCATGTAAAAGTAACTTTCAATTTTGTTCCAATTTTATTGGATCAGCTCGAAGATTATTCTCAGCAGTTTCAAACCAATGATATTCGGGATCCGCTCTTAGCAATGCTAGTTAGACCGAATCTAGAATATCTCTCAACAAAAGAGAGATGCCTGATAGTTGATAGTTGTTTCAAAAGCCATCATGAAAAGATGCTCGAACCATTTGCACATTATCAGAGACTGTTGCATATCTATAATGCATTGCATGTTGAAGGTTCTACGGCTTCCAACTACCTGTCAGGTCAATATATGGCCGATTTGCTCGTTTGGTATCACTTGGCTTGGACAGGGGAAAGTATCAGAAAGAACAATAAGTTTGTTCAGGGCTTGATGGAGAAAGGGAATCAATTCACCCTGCAAGAGAGACTCGATCTTTTTGCGATTATTGCGGATTTGATAACTGAACTTATTCCTCGCTATAAGAGGCTTCAAGACAAGGGTCAGATTGAGATTACCACCACACCACACTATCATCCGATCCTGCCCTTATTAATCGATTTTAAATCCACTCGAGATGCGATGCCTTTCGCCCCATTACCGAGTTGTGGCAATTATCCGGATGGTGTGAATCGGGCTAAGATGCACATTAAGGCTGCCCAAGTTTCCCATTTAAGGAGATTCGGCGTTAAGCCACTTGGAATGTGGCCAGCAGAAGGTGCTGTGTCGCATGCCGCATTCTCATTGATGGCAGATAGCGGAATAAAGTGGGCGGCAACCGGTCAAGGCGTGCTTGCAAATAGTTTGTATAAATCGTTCGATAGAATGGATTTGCCACCTAAGGAGGAATATCTTTATACACCCTATCGTGTGACCAATGGGAATAACGATATCGTTGTTTTTTTTAGAGACGATAACTTATCCGACAAAATTGGATTTGAATACGCCAAGCTCTATGCCAGTGATGCCGTAAATGATTTCGTGCGTACACTTGAAGGAATCTACAAATCGAACAAGACAAGTTCTAACAAGGTTGTAAGTGTCATATTGGATGGCGAGAATGCATGGGAATATTACCCGTACAATGCATTTTATTTCTTAAGTGAGTTGTATGCTGCGCTTGCTACCAGCCCATTTGTTGAGATGAAGACATTCAGTGAGATTGTCGGGGAGTTGGCAAAAACCAAAAGTGTCGAATTAAAACCATTGCCATCCATCGCTGCAGGAAGTTGGGTCTACGGAAGTTTCAGTACTTGGATTGGATCTCACGATAAGAATCATGGCTGGGACTTGTTGTGTGATGCGAAGAAAGTTTATGACAAGGTAATTAAATCTAAAATCTTAAGCATCGATGAATCCAAAGCGGCAGAAAGACAGTTATCGATTTGCGAGGGGTCCGATTGGTTTTGGTGGTTTGGTGATTATAATTCTTCCGTGAGTGTTGATAGCTTTGATCGCTTATATAGAAGAAATCTTGCTAATTTATACAATCTGCTAAAACAACCGGTTCCAGAGATTTTGAGTGTGGCAATAAGTGCAGGCGGAGGTGATCCAGCTGTTGGAGGTACTATGAGACGCGGACAGGAATAGTTAGAGATTCATAGCGTTATGTTATAAAAAACAATCCGTTAACAAACACGGAAATATAAAGTGGGGGAGTATGAGTCAAATCTTAGACACACGCCGTGCAGGCGCATTGATGCACGTCAGTTCACTTCCTAGCGGTGATTTAGGGCCTGATGCATACCGTTATTTGGACTTTCTAAAAAGTATCGATTTTTCAATCTGGCAGACATTGCCACTTAATATGACACACGATGATGGTTCACCATACCAATGCCTTTCTGCTCATGCTGGGAATCCAAATTTTATAAGTCTTACCCAGATTGTTCAGGATGGCTGGTTAAGTCAAAAAGATTTATTAGAGACGAACTTAACGCGTAACGACCTATTCAAAAAAGCGTTCAATAATTTTAGAAAGAAAAAAAGCTCATTTCGTGAATTTGAAGCGTTTTGCGAAAAAACGAAATGGCTTGATGATTTCTCGATGTTTTTAGTTATTCGAGGTATTTTCAAGCAAACTAGTTGGAATGAATGGCCAGAGGCATATAAAAATAGGGATATCGAAACGCTGAATGTTATAAGAAATGTTCATGAATCTGAACTATCGAATATTAAATTCACCCAATTTCTTTTCTTTAAACAATGGCACGATATTAAGAGTTATGCAAATGGAAAGAATATTTATTTATTTGGTGATATTCCTATTTTTGTCGCCTACGATAGCGCAGATGTTTGGGCGCAACCGGAAATTTTTAAACTGGATGCAAATAAGGAAATGACGGTTGTAGCTGGCGTCCCACCAGATTATTTTTCTGAAACCGGGCAAAGGTGGGGCAATCCCCATTACAACTGGGAAGCAATGGAATCCGATGGATTCGCTTGGTGGCTGGACAGAATGGAAACCCAGCATGCTTTATTCGATCTGGTAAGAATTGATCATTTTAGAGGTCTGGAAGCTGCTTGGGAAATTCCTTCTTCAGAAAGTACAGCGATCAATGGGGAATGGGTATTGGCCCCCGGAGAGGCCTTATTGACCGCAATAAGCAACCGTTTTCCTGATATTGCCCTTGTCGCGGAGGATCTCGGTATTATTACCGATGAGGTAAATGCGCTGAGGGAAAAATTTCTGCTTCCTGGAATGAAGATACTTCAGTTTGCGTTTGATGGGAGTGAAGACAACCCTTATTTACCTGAACGAATAACCAAGAACAGCGTTGTGTATACCGGAACCCATGACAACGATACTACACTAGGATGGTATGAAGGATTGAGCACAGAGCAACGAAAGCCTCTTCATGATTATCTTAAATCAGACCAACCTGATATGCCTTTTGAATTAGTTGAACTTGCTCTATCTACAACGGCAAATCTCGTGGTCATTCCGATGCAGGACTTGCTTGAGTTGGATTCAGATTGTCGAATGAATGTTCCGGGTACAATTTCAGGGAATTGGAAATGGCGATTTGATTGGGAGCAAATGTCAAACATATCCTGGCAAAGAATCAAAGATTCGGTAGTTCAATCAGAGAGAAACTGAGATGCAATATATTGGTGTGGATATCGGCGGTACCAACTTGCGTGTTGGTGTTGTAGAGAAATCAAAAGTAATCCACGAAAAAAGGGTTCTAGCTGATTTTTCCCATATATGTCAAAGCAATTCGCCGGAAATAGCCTGGCAGAAGATTATCGCAATCACGAGTCAAACCTTGCTTGACGTATTAAATGAATTTCCTGATTGCAAAGCTGTTGGTATTGGATTTCCTGGCTTCATCGACCCTCAGACAGCCAGTATCATGCAGTCTCCTAATTTACCGGGTTTATTTGATGTGGATCTGGTAGGAGGCATTCGTAAGTTAATTCATTGCCCCGTATTTGTTGAGAATGATGCATTGGCTGCTTCCTATGGAGAGTATTGCTTGTTAAAGGAAGCAAATCTAATTTCTACTAATGACAGCATGATCTATATAGGCCTTGGAACCGGAGTCGGAGGTGGCTTCATTCATAAAGGAGAAGTCTTTTCGGGCGAACATGGTGTGGCTATGGAAGTAGGGCATATCATAACCTATCAAGGCGGAAGACCCTGTGGATGTGGAAACAAAGGATGTCTTGAGCAATACGCCTCTGCTTCAGGAGTCTCAATTAGCTATTACGAGTCAAAAAAGATCCAACTCACGGCACAGCAGATTGCAGATTTGGCATTTGATGGTGATTCTGATGCCTTAGAGGCTTACGAGAACGCTGGACGTGCACTTGGTATGGCATTGGCGCATATTGTAAAAGTGATAGACGTCAGTGATGTGGTCATAGGGGGTGGGATGAGTCAGGCCTGGTCACTGTTTGAGGGCGCTTTCAATGATCAATTGGATAGGGATTTGATTCCGGTTCTAAGGGGAAAGGTCAAATGTCATGTCTCTACTACTTTTGATCAAGCGGGTATGATCGGTGCAGCTTTGTTTGCGGAGCATAAAGAAAAACATTAGCATTCAAATTAATGACATATTTTGTCATATGGATCGTTCAATGTTTGTATTATTGTTGCCGTAATATGAATGAAATAATAGTTCTATATCTTGATGTTAATTGCGTTCAAGGCTAACCACATGAATTTTGAAAGTAAGTTTATCGAGAAATTAGGCGCTTGGGGCGCCCCTTCTTTTATAGACGATTCATGGCAATTCAACGACAGTGTCCAAGAAGATTACCTTGAACAGGTTATTACGTATAGGCTTTTGTCCGGGGTTTTCCAACCGATTGTAGATATTAGTCGGATAGAGATTTTTGGTTTTGAAGGGTTGATCAGAGGGCCATCCAATTCAAGGCTTCATATGCCATTCGACTTGTTCCGCGAGGCCGATTTAAAAAACCTGACCTTCGAGGTGGAACACCTGTCGCGTCAGGTTTTGTTAGAGCAGTTTTCAATGCTAAACACGGCCAATAAGAAACTTTTTATTAATATGAGCCCCGCCTTGTTGATGCAATCTAAACTTGATAAGGGTGAAACGATTGCATTTATCCATCGTTTGGGTCTAAAGCCTCAAGATTTAATTATCGAAATTACGGAACAGAATCCAACACTTGAATATAAATTGCTTTCTCAGGCAATCGAAAAATATCGCGACATTGGTTTTGAAATTGCAATGGATGATTTAGGCGAAGGATTCTCAAGCCTGCGTCTCTGGTCTGAAATTAAACCGAACTTTGTAAAAATTGATAAGCATTTTGTAAGAGATATCCATCAAGACCAGGTCAAGTTTGAGTTTGTTCGTTCTATTCAGCAGATAGCCGAAAATTCAGGTGCAAAGGTTATCGCTGAAGGCATTGAAACGATAGAGGAATTGGAGGTTATCAAAGATTTAAAGATTTCCTTTGGTCAAGGTTATCTGTTTGGTAGACCGGAATCTCATCTGGTTAAGTCAGTACCTGAAAATATAGCAAGCTTACTAGCCAAGAATGCAGTTTACGTCTACCAGAACTCGACAATCTCACTCCAGAATCGGGCGAACGTCAGCAAGCTCGTGAGGTATGTCACTCCAATTAAGTCAAACACGATCAACGACCATGTAATTGCCTTGTTCGAAGGCAACCCTCAGCTTAAGATCATACCCGTTGTTGATAATGATAAACCGGTTGGTTTGATAAGTCGTTATTCATTTATTGATAACATCGTCCGGCCATATCGGCGCGAAATATACGGTAAACGGTTATGTGATGTTTTCATGGATAAGAACCCATTGCTTGTTGAAAAATCGATGAGCTTGAAAGTTTTGAGTGACATGATCACGGAGCTGGAACCCCATCATCTTGCGAATGGATTTATCATTACTGATAATGGAAGGTATATTGGAATGGGAAGCGGGGGAGATCTGTTAAAAGAAATCACCCAAATGCAAATCAATGCAGCCCGTTATGCCAATCCTATTACAATGTTGCCCGGCAATGTTCCAATCAGTGAGCATATCGACAGATTATTAGAGGCCAGGATTGTTTTCCATGTATGCTATTTTGATCTTGATAATTTCAAGCCTTTCAATGATGCTTACGGTTTTAGGCGAGGCGATGAAGTTATCAAATACACGGCAGATATTCTTAAGAAATCGGTTACCCAGCAGTACGACTTCGTCGGACATATTGGAGGTGACGATTTTATAGTTGTATTTCAAAGTGATGACTGGGAGAAGCGATGTCTTGAGCTGATGAAGGTTTTGGAAAAAGACATACCAGCATTCTATGATTTAAATGATAGGATCAAAGGGGGAATTGAAACTGAGGACCGAACTGGTAAGAAAATGTTTTTTCCTTTTGTCAGTATTTCTGTTGGAGTCGTGAGAATCGAGGCGTCCCAGTTCAATTCGCATCATGATGTTTCAAGTGCTGTAAATGGTGCAAAGAAACAAGCTAAAAAAATTGCGGGTAATAGCATATTTATCGAAAGAAGGCTGGCATCAAACGCCTAGCCCATTCCGAACCTGGGTTTCAGGTAACTCAGCAAGCACCTGACAAGCTAATGCACTTAAATAGGGTAACGATTGAAGTGCAAGCATGGTTACCCATAGTTGCGCATCTATATTTTCGATGCCTCTGGTATAAAGCATAGCCCAGCTTGAAATAATCAGGGCGATCAGCAAAAGTAGCTCTTCACGAATCGGATGGATGAAATCAAGTTTATTACCCTTAATTTTACCTTTTGCAGTAACCTTGAATTCACCGTGTTTTTGGATTATCCCGGTTAACACACCCCTGGCAATCGCATGCGATAACCCAAGACTGGCAAGCGAAGCGCCAAAAATATCAAGCCACCCACAATTCATAGTCTTTCGATAAAGAATGGGTCCTAACGCAGCCTTGATGCCAAGGAAACAAAGAATAGGTGTAATCATTATTGCAACCGGTAGACTGAACATCGTTGGGAACGCAAGCATTGCAAGGGTCCATCCGATTGAGCCTAACGTGAAAAACAACTGAAGGGCGTCACCCAGCCAGCCAAACCAGCCTGTAAGAAAATGATAACGTTGGCCAAAGCTTAATGTTGAATCACCAATTAATTTTGGAAGATGGTGTTTAAGTATTTGCATTGCACCAAATGCCCATCTAAATCGTTGAGATTTCAAAGCGTTAAAATTAGCCGCAGTTAATCCACGGCCGAAAGTCTCGTCCACGTATCTTAATTCATACCCATTTTCAAGCAAACGTAAACCAAGTTCCGTGTCCTCACAAATGCACCATTCTGACCAACCGCCGGATGAGACAAGCGCGCTGTAACGAACCAAAGTCATTGTTCCGTGTTGAATCAACGCGTTACGTTCATGGCGGTGGTGCATGCCAATTCTGAAGAAACCCTCAAATTCCCAATTACTCATCCTCCTGAAGAAATGATTTTGCCAATCTCTATGAGCCTGGGGTGCCTGAACAACTGCAACTTTCTGCTCCGAGAAATGAGGTACTAGATCAGAGAGCCAATCTGGTGTCACGACGTAGTCTGCATCTACTACACCTACGACTTGTGCGGATGGATTGGTTTGTTGGATTGCGAAATTAAGCGCTCCGGCTTTGAATCCTGGCCATTTTGGAAGGTGGAAGAACTTGAAATTCTCAGGCAGGGTCGCGATGTAGGCCTCAACTGGTTTCCATTTGGATTCATCTTTAGTATTGTTATCTATGACAAGGACTTCATAGTTCGAATAATTAAGCTTAACGAGGCTTTCGATCGTTGTAATGACCATTTCGGGTGGTTCGTTGTAACAGGCAAGGTGAATTGAAACAAACAATTGATCTTTCGTTGGTACAGGAACAGCACGTTTGTATATCCGTCTCCATTTCTGTTTGAACATAACTTCGCTGAATTCGACTGCATAAATCATCAAAACAGCAGAAGTGAGCGCCATACCGATGATCAGTCCTATCAGCACGATAAAGTCACGAAGCGTGTAGTAATAGTCGCCTGGCAGGTTCCATGCGATAACGAGTGTGGTAATGCATGCCTGAAGCAGGATCGCCATTGATACTCGTCCTCCCAAGCCCCAATGCCGGAATCGCCATGCAATAAATGCAATAGGAAGAAATGCTAAAGACGTTGCCCAAACGGCTTTCTCTATCCAACGATTGTCTTGAGGAACCGCACCTTGCAAGGAATATTTCTGATGCCTGTCTGCATCAAACATTCCCCAATATGCCCCAGCCCAGCCTTCAATCTTGACTTTCCACGGTTGATCAAATGCTTCCATTAGATAGTAGTCATAATTCTGAATGGAGTTCTTGGCAAGAAATTCCCGAATAAACCGAGCTTGGTTCACTTCACTGGCCACAGATGCGCCAATCGTTGGACCTTGACTGGGCCAGCCAATTTCTGAGATAACGATTTTTTTTCTTGGATAAGCATTCATGAGTTCGTTATATCGGTCAATTGAATATTGAACTGCCTGATCCACAGGGACGCCTTCATGGTAAGGAAGAAGATGAACGGCAATATAGTCCACATGCTTTACCAGTTCAGGGTTTTTTAACCAAACATGCCACGGTTCAGCAGTGGAGATCGGAATGGATGATTCTTCCCGAACATTGTCAAGGTAGTGTATCAATTCATTTAAAGTCAGATCGTTCCTTAAGAGAACCTCGTTTCCAACTATCGCTCTCTCGATTTGTGGGTAATTCTTGATTTTGACTTTAAGTGCTTCGATTTCACGTGAATTTGATTTTAGATCGGGTCCAAGCCAGGCTCCGGCAGTGACTTTAAATCCTTGTTTTGCAGCAAGCGCGGTCACTTCACTGTTTTCAAGCGCTCCATAAATTCGTATTCTGTTTGTAAATGGACGTAATATCTTGAGGTCATTGTACAGTTCTGCAGTGCTTGGGTATTCTTTTTCAAGTGGACTTTGATCCTCTTGAAAACCACTGTAAGCGAAACCGTTTACAATCGGTTCAACGTTTATTAAAGGTAAGGCTCGATTTGTTATTGTCCAAATTGCAAAATGCACTATTGCGATAACCAAAGCAAAAGCAAAGGGCATTGAATATCTTTTTAATAAATTGATCATGACGTTTTATTATTCAACTCGGAATTGTTATTTAATTGATTTGGCCAACTGGAATAGGCTATTAAAACGGTTATTCCAATCCATAGTAATGTATAGACATTTTTGTGCTCAAGAATAAAGCAAAGCGAAGCAAAAATAACTGAAAGGCTACATAAAATACTTCCTAATCGTCTGCCGAATTGAACCCTTAGAACATCGAGGTATTTCGACAAGGATAATACGATTCCTGGCAGGAGATACAAAGCGATAGGAAAGTCCCGGTATCTTCCATCAATTAGGAGAAGAAATCCAGCCGATATACTTGTTATTAGAAGGTAGAACCGAGCATAGTTGATGACCTTTGAATGAAAGTCATGATTCTTTCCGCAAATGATCCATATGAGGGATAGGGTGGCCGCCCAACCCGCAATCATTACCGATCCAAGAAAGAAGAAATCCTCTGGATTTGAACTGGAAGAATAGAGGTAATCGAGCTGAAGCATTGAATTGACACCGGCTAATGAGCCTATTGTTGCGAAGAGGAATAATGCACTTGGCCGTCGTTCACCCAACTTCAGACTGATTCCTAAAATAATAACTAATCCAGCTAAACCATATATAACAGTGTTGAATAGGTCGCTTCTTTCTGCGACCGTTCCTGTCAATGAGAATTTAGGTGTGAGACTTGAGCTGAATATTCCCCAATATCCACCGACCGTGCCTTCAAGTTCCCTTTTCCATGGTTGGTCAAAAGCTTCGATCAGATTATAGTTCCACCCCTTTGATTGGGCTGCACTTAGAAATTCCCGTATGTAAGTTGCTTGATTAATCAGGCTAGGCTTAGACGCATCCCTTTGACGACCGACTGACGGCCATCCTGTTTCACCAATCAGAATTGGTTTTATAAAAATTGTTTTAAGCAAATTCATTACGTTGGAAGCATGATCGACTGCATGTTCAATCGGTTGAGGGTTGTTTTCCCAGTACGGAAGAATGTGAACAGTTACGAAATCAACGGATTTTTCCATATTTTTATGCTTGATCCAATATTCCCAAACATCCGCATATGTAATTGGAATTTTGGTTTTATTTCTTGCCAGCTGAAAATAATACTGCATCGTAGCTTCAGTCTGTTCCCCTCGTAATAAGACTTCATTACCGATAATAAGTGCTTTAACAGTATCTGGGTATTTGTTGGCACGATCAATTGCAAGGTTGATTTCTGCCTCATTCTCACTGTTCTTCCAGCCCACCCAGGCACCTAAATAGACCTTTAGCCCTAGTTTGGATGCTGCCTCAGGAACATAATCCATGCCTTGTCCGACTGAGTAACTTCTCACACAGCTTGAGTATTTGGATAGAAACCTCAAATCATTGTCTATCTGTGTTCGAGAGATGATTGTCCCTAGTTTAAAAGGAGTTTGCCCAGGACCATAATAAGGTGCATAAGAAATGCATTCAAACTTTCCAGAGTTGGGTAAGCTCACATCTACAATGGGTATGGGAGTGTTTTCATTCAAAAACCAGATGCCATAGAGGATGATCAAGACGAGATTAAAAAAGCCAAACTGCCAAAGCGTTCTTTGGGAACTTTCTGTCATATTTTTCCG
>CAIPBJ010000134.1 GCA_903863255.1 uncultured Methylophilaceae bacterium | reverse complement strand
TTTTTCAAAAAGGAACTGAACTTTATGGTTTATTTCTGGCAAGAAAGGCCATAAAGGAATCAGGAGTCGCTTTGGTAGTTGAGGGCTATATGGATGTGGTTGCATTGGCACAATATGGAGTGGAATATTGCGTGGCAACTTTGGGAACAGCTACTACCCCCTTTCATATCAAGAAATTAATGCGTCAAACCGATCAAATTGTTTTTTGTTTTGATGGTGATTCAGCAGGAAGAAAAGCAGCCTGGAGAGCAGCACAAAATTCCTTGCCGGCTTTGACGGATGGCTTGAAGTTAAGTTTTCTATTTTTGCCTCCAGAACATGATCCTGATAGCTATATTCGAGCTTATGGAAAAAGTGCATTTGAATCTGAGATCAAGCAAGCCTTGCCATTGTCACAGTATTTAATTCAACAATTAACCGTTAATAATTCCCTTCAATCACAGGAGGATAAGGTCAGGTTCCTGAATGATTCCGAAACCCTATTGAAGCAAATTACAGCACCACGTTTAAGTTTACTGCTAAAAAAACGAATTTCAGAATTGGCGGAAGTTTCTTCTCAGGAATTCGATGCCATGATAAAGCTTCCCAAAAATCAACAACCAAAATCTGCACTTCCTCGAGAGGTTCGGAAAACCGTTTCTTTGCAACGAAGATTCGTTTTGATGGCGCTGATGAGGCCTGATTTGGTTGATGAAAGTGATTTAAAATGGATTTCCGATTTTGGACAAGAAGATATATTACTCCGGGAAGTAATTCAAATAATTAGGAAATACCCTGATTCAAAACCAGCGGCAATATTGTATCAGTTAGAAACAACCGTTCAAGGTCAACTAATTAGGGAAATTGAACGTGAACTCCATTTTCTTGATGAGAGCTTGGATTTCGCCCTTGAATTTCATGGAGCAAGGAAGCAATTAAAGGAAATGTATCAGCAAAGATCCAATTCATTACTGCTGGAACAATTAAAGGAAAAAAGCTTAAGTCAGCTTACAGATGCCGAAAGAGCGCTCCTTAAAGAAATGGGTGCGAATAATAAGTAATGATTCAATTTCGAATTTGTTATATCAAATTCGGATATTTACTGTAAAAATTAGAGCAGTTTTAAGGTATAATGCAGGGTTTTTCCGTAACCAAACAAGGTTCAGGGGATAGAGGTCAAGAATGGCTAAAGAGCAACACAATGAACAGTTGAATGAAAAAACCGACACTGATGCAGTGGATGGTCGTACTCGCTTAAAATTATTGATTGTTCTGGGTAAGGAGCGTGGTTACCTTACTTATGCTGAAATCAATGATCATTTGCCAGATGATGTGCAAGACTCGGAGCAAATCGATGGCATCATCGGCATGATCAATGACATGGGCATTCAGGTTTATGAAGAGGCCCCTGATGCCGAAGTGCTGCTTATGTCAGATGCTCCTCCGCCTGTAGCGGATGAAGATGCTGTTGAGGAAGCTGAGCAGGCATTGTCAACGGTTGATTCTGAATTTGGTCGTACAACAGACCCTGTCCGTATGTATATGCGTGAAATGGGTACGGTAGATTTGCTGACCCGAGAAGGTGAAATAGAGATTGCGAAGCGAATCGAAGACGGTTTGAAGCATATGGTACAAGCCATTGCCGCCTGTCCAACAACGATTGTAGACTTATTGGCAATGGTTGATAAAGTAGAGCGTGACGAATTAAGCGTAGATGATTTGGTTGACGGACTTATCGATTCAGATGTGTCCATGGACGAAGTAATGGCAGTTGAGTCTGAAGTCACAGACGAAGATGAGATTGATGATGAAGGTGATGAAGAAGATGATGACGGAGCAAAGGCTGCAGCAATCTCGGCCGAAGCTCTGGCAAAGCTTAAGGAAGAAGTGATCTTGCGATTTGCTGTAATACGTGAATCCCATAAAAAGATGACTGAAATACTTGAGTTGAAAGGCAATCAGGATAAAGACTATCAGGCACTTCAAAACTCCATTCTTGAAGAACTAACTGCTTTTAGATTTTCTGCAAAACAAGTCGAAGCGTTGTGCGGACAAGTTAGAGATATGGTTGAAGAAGTCCGCGGTCATGAGCGCAAGATCATGGAATTCTGTGTTGATAAATCGGGCATGCCAAGAACACATTTCATAAAGGTATTTCCTGGTAATGAATGTAACCTGGATTGGCTTCCAAATGAATTGGTTTCTGGTAAGGGCTATGTAGAAAAACTTGAGCGTTTCAAACATTCAATTATCGATCAACAGCAACGATTATTGGATTTGCAAAATAGAGTTCGCATCCCAATTAAAGATTTAAAAGACATCAATAAGCAAATGACAACTGGTGAGGCACGTGCTCGCCGCGCCAAGAGAGAGATGATTGAAGCTAACTTGCGATTAGTTATTTCTATAGCAAAAAAGTATACAAACCGTGGATTACAGTTCCTTGATTTGATTCAAGAAGGTAATATTGGTTTAATGAAAGCCGTTGATAAATTTGAATACCGTAGAGGTTATAAATTCTCTACATATGCCACATGGTGGATCCGTCAGGCAATTACAAGATCTATAGCAGATCAGGCTAGGACTATTCGAATTCCAGTGCATATGATAGAAACTATAAACAAGATGAATCGAATTAGTCGCCAGATTCTGCAGGAAACTGGTTTAGAACCTGATCCAGCGACACTGGCTGAAAAAATGGAAATGCCTGAGGACAAGATCAGGAAGATCCTGAAGATAAGTAAAGAGCCTATTTCAATGGAAACGCCTATTGGTGATGATGATGATTCACATCTAGGGGACTTCATTGAAGATAACGCGACGTTGGCGCCAGTTGATGCTGCGGTCTATGCAAGTTTGAGAGACGCAACCAAGGAAGTTTTGGAGTCGTTGACACCACGTGAAGCTAAAGTTCTTCGTATGCGTTTTGGTATTGAGATGAACACGGATCATACATTGGAAGAAGTTGGAAAGCAGTTTGATGTGACACGTGAGCGAATAAGACAAATTGAAGCAAAAGCATTACGCAAACTGCGCCATCCTACTAGGTCTGAGCGTTTAAGAAGTTTCTTGGAAACGGGAAACGACTAATCTGTTTTAATAATTTATAAGTTTTAGGGCCTCTAGCTCATGCTTGGTTAGAGCAGCGGACTCATAATCCGTTGGTGCTGTGTTCGACTCACAGGAGGCCCACCAATAAAACCGGCGGCTTGGGGAGTAATCCTTAGGCCGTTTTTTCTTTTGTGGCAGACTTTTGATATCATTATTTATCTAAAATGAATTAGCAAAGTAAATGAAAATGAAAAAATATTTTGGAATAACTTTGATTGTTTTAAGTTTGCTTCTAACTGGCTGTGCCTCCGTGCCTATGGCATCTAGTGACTTGGATACAAAGGCAAAGACTTTTAATCCATCTCCTGACAAAGCTTCACTGTATATATATCGGAATGAAAATTTTGGAGGTGCAATTCCAATGTCAGTAGACGTGAATGGGAGGATACTAGGAGACACCGCCGCAAAGACATACTTTCATCTGGATCTTCTCCCGGGTAAATATGAAATTCAGTCACATTCAGAAAACACATCACTACTTGAAGTTAATGCTGAGGCAGGTAATAACTATTTTATATGGCAGGAAATTAAGATGGGCGTTTGGATGGCAAGGAGCTCACTACAGTTAGTTGATGAAGCTAAGGGAAAAGAAGGGGTAAAGGAATCTAAGCTAATTAAAACATCAGTCTCTGGAAAAGACATTCCCATTCTCGGAACTGCATCTGATGTACAGGAAGCTTTAACGCCCTCTGATAGTCTTAGAGAATTAGATAAGTTGCATAAAGATGGAATTGTCACTGATGATGAATATAAAATTAAGAAAAAGCAAATACTAGACAAAATGTAGGTTATCAATTCCTATGTGCGCCTGTGTTCTTCTCACAGGAGGCCAACCAATAAAACCAGCGGCTTGGGGAGTAATCCTTAGGCCGTTTTTCTTTTTGAAGGCCAATCAATTTTGTTGGTAATAGGCATAGTTTGATGATCCAATCATTATTCTTGTCTTGGTATTTTAGTCATTTACCTGAAATCTTAATTAATCTAAATAGTAAATTGTAAAACTATTCAATAGCCCGAATGGACTAATGAAAAACAAAGCAAATGAATTGAATTTTTGATTAAAAAGAATACGATTCTATAGTGGCTTTCATGACAATGTTGCATTGTTATTACAGAATAATTAAGGAGGTGTTATGAGATTTCTTAAATTCATTTTTTTAACTGTTACCTTGGGTCTGGTAAGCTTGAGCGTCAAAGCTGACATGACGGATCCTCTTGGAGTGCAGACAGTCCCTGGGACCCTTTATTATGGAAATTCCTTTACTCTCTCAGACTCACCAAGCGTATTTAAAGATTCGACAAATGCTACTATATCTTCTCCCTATAACTTTACGGATGACTATACCTTTACCATATCCTCAGCCAGTTTGAATTCAGTGGTGACCTCAGTAGATCTTTACAATATACTGGGTTTGAGTAATTTAAATGGAATTCTTCTAGGGGTGGGAAATCCAACCTCTGTATCCTTTATTCCCAACATTTTTTCTCCACCACCAGGTTCTGTAACAGTGACTGATCTAATTTTGAATCCTGTAAACTTATCTGCTGGAGACTATAAAATTGAAATTACGGGTACAATTACCGGTCTATCTGGTGGTTCATATGCTGGAGTTATTAATTTAACCTCACCAGTAGCAGAACCAGAAGTCTTTGGCATGATGTTAGCTGGTCTTAATTTAATTGGTTTTATGGTAAGACGTCGAAGGGTGTAAGTTTTTTTTCGTTAGTTTCTCGTTGAGTTTAAAAGAAATACAAAAATACTTTATAAGGCTTAGGGTTTTTCCTTAGGTCTTTTTTTTTGTATGTTTCTACATATCTCTGCCCCTAAGTCGCTTGGCTATTGTTTCAATTATATTGCGATTCATTTATAGATTAGTCCAAATGGACTATATACATATACTTTCAAAGTAATATTATTGTCATGAAATCTTCTGATATTTCGAATCGTCAGAATGCTTATAAATGATACGTAAACTTTTACTGCGAGACTCAATTGATTAAACCTAGATTTTCACAGATGCTAATTGGCATGATTACTACTGCTGTATTTATGGCAAGTGGCTCGGCTTACGCTTTAATAACCCCTGCTTCAACCTGCAATTCAAGTGATATTTTGACTGGTGTTGGTTATTCTGTAACGGGATGCACTGGATTCTATTCAGGAAACCTAAATAATGCGGCTGACTTTTCTGATGTAAAAGCACTCATACAATCTCAATTTTCAGGAATCACATTAGGCAACGGAATTATTGAGCAGGATAACACTTCATCAACGCCTTTTAATTTTGCTACGGCACTTACAGGAAACACGGTCATTGGAATACATTGGGGTGGTCAAGGAGGTGGAGATACTTCATTTTATGAGCTTACAATTGGTTCTGGTTTCACAGGATTAAATCTTAAAACGACGAATCCATTCCTTGGGTCAGGTGGTTTATCCAACGTAGCCCTATATTATACATCCGCTGTCCCTGAACCCGAACCTTACGGCATGATTATAAGTGGACTTGGCTTGATCGGGTTCATGGTAAGACGTCGTAAGAACTCGTAATAATCAAATAGCTTAGGTCAAACGCAAAAACCGCTAGACTTTGATGGCAAATGGATATTGTCTGTTTGCCTATTTTTATTATTTCTCAATAGTCCGAATGGACTAATCGATATTTGATACGTTAAATTAATATTAATATAGAATTTTACTGTAGTAAATGGACACGTACGCTTTAAAAATACTAAGATAAGGGGTTGGTATGAGAAATATAATAAGAAAAGCTTTTCTAGTTTCAGTCTTATTGAGTAATTGTGCAATTGCACACGCAGCTATTGAAGGCGATACAGTTAATGCCCAGTATCAGTTACAATCTTCCGCTTATGATCCAATACAAATTATTAATGATGATGGGAATGCAGTTGTTGGCAATCAAGTGGAGTTCAGCCATACTTCATTTCTTCCAAATCAAAATCAATTTTCGCTTTTTGATATTGATTTAAGTAATGCAGGCATAACAATTACTTTTGAAGCCAAAGGAGGATTCGCCGCTCCACCACTTTTTAATGGTGTCGTATTGACGGATATTTCAAAATCTTTTGATGCCCTAAGCTTTGTATCTTCAACAAACAGTCAATTTACCGCAGGTAATTTTGATTGGAGTGGCAATACAGCAAGCTTTAATTTTTCTGGGATAACGTATAATTCAGGCGATTCAATATTTATTTCTGCAGTACCTGAACCAGAAACTTACGGAATGATAGTGATTGGACTTGGCTTGATAGGCTGCATCATGAGACGTCGTAGAAGTTAACCCATTTATACTGCGTTCAATACACAGTATTCAAAATAATAAAAGGCCTAAGGATAATCCTTAGGCCTTTTTTCTGTTGATCTAATAGCTAGAAATTAGGAGAGAATTAAAAATTCATATAAATTAATATAATTGACAATTATATT
>CAIPBJ010000133.1 GCA_903863255.1 uncultured Methylophilaceae bacterium | reverse complement strand
CTCGAACAGGGCCGTGAAACGAACCTGCGCCAATGATAGTATGCTCTTCGCATGCGAAAGTAGGTCACCGCCAGGCTCCTTATTGGACTCACCTTCCGTGAGTCAGTTCAAAAGCCCTCCTCGTGAGGGCTTTTGCTTTTAATGGCCGTTATATTTATTATCAATTCAATGAATTGATTGATATAATGTAACTTTTATTGATGGGCTTTCAGCCCATTTTTTGTTTCTGTTGATGGCGAAGAAATGGCTAATTTGCAAACACTATTGGAACAGTCTGTGAGCCAGCTTGGTTATGAGTTGGTTGATGTAGAGCTTTCTAACCGTGGGAAGCTTATTAGATTATTTATTGATAAGCCTGAGGGAATTACCATTGACGATTGCGTACTGGTAAGTAATCAGATCAGTAATTATTTGGCTGTCGAAAATAGCGTAGATTATGACCGCTTGGAAGTGTCATCACCTGGATTGGATCGTGTGCTTAAGAAGGGGTCGGATTTTTTAAGGTTTATTGGCGAAAGAGTGCAAATTAAGCTTCGAATTCCCAAGGAAAATAGAAAGAATTTTGTCGGTTATTTGAAGGCGTTTGAAAACGATCAACTGACTGTCGAGGTAGAGGGAATTTTGCATAATATTGAATTATCGAACGTTGATAAGGCACGTTTGGCACCAGAGTTTTGATATTAACTAGTAGTTTGGCTGGAATTATAGGCGGAGGATGAAATGAGTCGCGAAATATTATTGTTAGTTGATGCACTTGCACATGAAAAAAACGTAGCGAAGGAAGTGATATTTACAGCACTTGAAATGGCGTTAGCTTCGGCCACAAAAAAACGCTTTTCAGAAGATGCTGACGTGCGAGTGATAATTAATAGAGAAAATGGAGAATATGCTTCTTTCAGACGCTGGCAAGTTTTACCTGCAGAACAAATAGAAAATCCAGGTGCACAAATTGATCAGGATGATGATCGTGTGAAAGGACTGTTAGTTGGCGATTATTTTGAAGAACCTTTGCAATCGGTTGAATTCGGTAGAATTGGTGCGCAAGCAGCTAAGCAAGTGATTTTGCAGAAGGTTCGAGAAGCCGAGCGCGAACAGATCCTAGATGACTTTCTGTCGAGAAAAGAGCATCTTGTAACCGGTGTTATCAAGCGTATGGAAAAAGGTAATGCAATCATTGAAGTTGGTCGGATTGAATCCCTTTTACCTCGTGATCAGATGATACCTAAAGAAAATCTTCGTGTAGGTGATCGAGTGCGTGCCTTTTTGTTAAGGATTGAGCGCGGTGGACGAGGACCACAACTTATTCTATCCAGAATTGCACCTGAGTTCTTATCAAAACTTTTTGAACTCGAAGTACCTGAAATAGAAGATGGGCTTCTTGAAATTCGATCAGCTGCAAGAGATCCTGGATTGCGTTCCAAGATTGCAGTTAAATCGAATGATCAAAGGCTTGATCCGGTTGGAACTTGTGTTGGCATGCGGGGCTCAAGAGTGCAGGCAGTAACAAGTGAGCTAGCAGGTGAGAGGGTAGACATAGTGCTTTGGTCTATGGAACCTGCACAATTTGTTATTAATGCGATGGCGCCTGCAGAAGTCTCAAGTATTGTTGTTGATGAAGAAGCACATAGTATGGATGTTGTTGTGAACGAAGAACAGCTCGCTCAGGCCATTGGTAGAAATGGTCAAAATGTTCGTCTAGCTTCCGAGTTGACCGGATGGACTCTGAATATCCTGACAGAAGAAGAAGCAGCGAAGAAACATGAAGAGGAATATACAAATATACGTCAATTGTTCGTGGATAAACTTGACGTAGATGATGAAGTTGCTGAGATACTGGTGCAAGAGGGATTCAGTACATTGGAAGAAATAGCCTATGTGCCTATATCAGAAATGAGTCAGATTGAAGCTTTTGATGAAGACACGGTCAATGAGTTACGTAAGCGTGCTCGTGCAGCACTACTAACAGAGGCGATTGCAAAAGAAGAGAAAGTCGGTGAGGCTTCAGAAGATTTATTGAATATGGAAGGCATGGATGAAGCGACCGCCCATCTTTTGGCTTCTAAAGGAGTAACAACGATGGAAGATTTGGCCGATCTTGCAGTTGATGATCTGGTCGAATTAACAAATATGGATTCGGAAAGAGCAAAGAAATTAATTATGGTGGCGAGAGCTCCATGGTTCGCTTAGAAGATTTTAAATTAAAATTGATAGTATCTATAGAGTAAATTCGCATCGGAATATGCGAGGATGAGACTGGAGTAACAGGATGGGACAGACAAGCGTAGCACAATTTGCCAGTGAATTAGGGCTGCCAGCAGAGCTTTTGCTTGAGCAATTGAAAAGTGCAGGTGTGAACAAGGTTGCCTCTGTTGATACACTGACAGAGCAAGACAAGACATCTTTGCTAGAATATTTGCGAAAAGAGCATGGCGCGCAAGCTCCTAAAAACAAAATCACTCTGACTCGCAAGCAAAATACTGAAATTAAAAAAACCGATAGTACTGGAAAAGCGAGAACAATTCAGGTCGAAGTCAGAAAAAAGAGGGTCTTGATGCGTCGCGACCCTGATGACATCGATCAATCAGAAGATGGATCTGAAGAAGTTGTAAATGAACCATTAAATCAACCATTAAATCAACCATTAAATCAACCTGAAGTCTTAGCAGATGAACCAGTTCTAGAAGAATTGGCTCAACCCGTAATTGAAGAATTAAAGGTTGAACAAGAAGTCATAGTTGAAGACGTGATTGAGCCGGTAATTCAAGAAACAATCGTCAAACCGCAATCCGAGAGCGAAATTAAAAAGAAAAGTCATCTGACAGATGATCAAATTGCTCAACGTGAGCAAGAGGCAAATCGCCAAGCAAAACTGATGGCGGTTCAATTTGAAGAAAAGCGAAAAAAAGAGCTAATTGAACAACGACGTTTGGACGAAGCAAAGAAAGCTGCTGAAGCACTTGCAGCCCAAGCGCAAACAAAACTCTCCGAAGGAACCCTTCACAAGCCTGCAACTAAGGAAAATGCCAAAATTGAAGAGAAGGGTGCAAAAAAAGGAGGAAAGAATAGCGATTGGGCAGATGCAGAAAACAAAAAACGAGGAATAAAAACCCGCGGCGATGTGAATCTGAATCAGGGCTGGAGAGCGCATAAGGGAAAATCGAAATCAAACAAAGAAGATTCTCAGCACGCTTTTAATGCGCCTACTGAGCCAATTGTGCATGAGGTATTAGTCCCAGAAACCATTTCTGTTGCGGATCTTGCCCACAAGATGGCGATTAAGGCCGGTGAGGTAATCAAGGCCTTAATGAAAATGGGGATGATGGTAACGATTAATCAGGTGCTTGACCAAGAAACCGCAATAATTGTGGTGGAAGAAATGGGGCACGTTGCAAAGGCTGCAGCTGCAAATGATCCTGAAACTTTTCTTGATGAAACCGCACAGGCTGAAGCAATTAACGAGTCTCGTCCACCGGTTGTTACTGTGATGGGACACGTTGATCATGGCAAGACCTCACTGCTTGATTATATCCGAAGAAGTCGTGTTGCGTCCGGGGAGGCTGGGGGAATCACGCAGCATATAGGTGCTTATCATGTAGAAACACCGCGCGGCATGGTTACATTTCTAGATACCCCGGGGCATGAAGCCTTCACTGCAATGCGCGCACGCGGTGCAAAGGCAACGGACGTGGTTGTTCTAGTGGTTGCAGCGGATGACGGAGTCATGCCACAAACAATTGAAGCCATACACCATGCCAAAGCTGCAAATGTGCCCTTGGTTGTCGCAGTGAATAAGATTGACAAACCAGAGGCCAATCCAGAAAGGGTCAAGCAGGAATTGGTGACTCACGAGGTTGTTCCTGAAGACTGGGGTGGCGAAGTGATGTTCAGGGAAGTTTCAGCCAAGACGGGAGCGGGCATCGATGAGCTCTTGGAAGCAATTCTTCTTCAAGCCGAAGTGCTTGAACTTAAAGCACCAAAAAATACGCCAGCTAAAGGTTTGGTGATCGAGGGAAGGCTTGATAAAGGTAGAGGTTCGGTGTCTACAATTTTAGTTCAATCCGGCACGTTACGTCGTGGTGATATGCTTCTTGCGGGAAGTGCGTTCGGCCGTGTAAGGGCGATGCTTGATGAAGCAGGTAACGATATTAAAGAGGCTGGACCATCTATCCCAGTTGAGATTCTGGGTCTTTCAGATGTCCCGAGTGCAGGGGAAGAAGTCATAGTCCTTAATGATGAGAGAAAGGCTAGAGAAATAGCCCTGTTCAGGCAAGGAAAATTCAGGGATGTTAAATTGGCTAAGCAACAGGCTGCTAAACTGGAAAATATGTTTGAGCAAATGAGTGAAGGTGAAGTTAAAACACTTCCACTTATTATCAAGTCTGATGTTCAGGGTTCCTATGAAGCACTCTCTACTTCATTGCAGAAGCTTTCTACGGATGAAGTAAAAGTAAACATCATTCATACCGGGGTAGGAGCAATCAGCGAATCCGATGTGAACCTTGCTGCGGCTTCCAAGGCTGTAATAATAGGCTTTAATGTACGTGCGGATGCAGGTGCAAGAAAATTGATTGATAACGAGGGTGTAGACGTACGTTATTATAATATTATCTATGAGGCAGTAGATCAGATTAAGGCTGCATTAGGTGGCATGTTATCTCCTGAGCAGAAAGAAAATATAATTGGCATGGTAGAAATACGTGAAGTCTTCCGTATCTCAAAAGTTGGAGCCGTTGCCGGTTGTTTTGTCCAAGATGGTGTCATCAAGCGCGGTTCAAGGGTCAGAGTGATTCGTGGAAACGTAGTTATTCACACTGGTGAATTGGATTCATTGAAGCGCTTCAAAGACGATGTCAAAGAAGTGAAATCTAACTTCGAGTGCGGATTATCTCTCAAAAACTTCAATGAAATTGAAGTTGGTGATTTGCTAGAAGTATTTGAAGTCGTGGAAATAGCAAGAACGCTGTAATAAATGGCCAAAGAATTCTCAAGAAGCCATAGAGTAGCTGAGCAAATGCAACGTGAGGTTGCTGATTTGCTGCAGTTTGAGGTAAAGGATCCGCGTGTCGGTATGGTTACCGTAACTGAAGTTCAAGTGAGTGGTGATTTAACACACGCGAAAATCTACTACAGCGCTAATAAGGGAACACCAGAACTTCAAGCTGCATTAGAAAATATTTCTGGTTTCCTGAGGAGTCAACTCTCTAAGCGCATGCTACTTAGAGTGACTCCTCAGTTGCATTTTGTTTATGATTCATCTATAGATAATGGAATAAAGATTTCAAATCTCATAGATGTTGCCTTGTCGACCAATAGTCCCAAAAAATAAACTTTTAACCTGCCAAGATCATGGCGCAATTTAAGCGAATAAAGAAAAATATCAATGGCATATTGCTCCTGGATAAGCCTTTAGGAATATCTTCCAATCAAGCCTTACAGAAAGCTAAATGGCAATATCATGCAGCAAAGGCAGGGCATACGGGGAGTTTGGATCCTTTAGCTTCAGGTTTGCTGCCAATATGTTTTGGAGAAGCCACTAAATTTTCCCATTATTTATTGGATGCTGACAAAACATATGAAGCCTCTATTAGGCTTGGGACAATTACTTCAACAGGTGACGCCGAAGGAGAGGTCATAGCATCAAAAGAATTTGATGTAACTGACGAGCAAGTCGATGAAATTTTAAAGTCTTTTCTTGGTGAAATTGAACAAGTGCCACCAATGTATTCCGCTCTGAAGCATAAAGGAAAGGCGCTTTACGAATACGCGCGAAAAGGAATGGAAATCGAGAGAGAATCAAGAAAAGTCAAAATCTTTAGCTTGATTAAAAGGAATTTCAAGAATGGACTGCTTGAAGTATCTGTAAGTTGCAGTAAGGGGACATATATTCGAACACTTGCTGAAGATATAGGGAATAAGCTCGGATGTGGAGCGCATCTGGCATCGCTTAGAAGGACCAAGACTGCACATTTCTCATTAAATGATGCGGTGACCCTTGAGCAACTGGAAAACATGCCTGAAATGGATCTGCAGGCAATTCTCTTACCTGTTGACTCGTCAATTGTGAAATTGCCAACAATAGTAATAAACGACAAGTGCAAATTTCTTTTTCAAAGAGGACAAGAAATTGATTATTCGGGTTTAGTGACAGATGAGAAAGTAAGAATTTATTCCGAGAATGGAGATTTTCTTGGCCTAGGAGAGCATACATCTAACGGAAAAATCGTACCTAAACGCTTAATAATGCAAAAAGATTAAATAAATGCTTGAAACACTTGTTAAAAAATAGGTTTTAAGGTTAGAATGCCCGGTTCAAGATTAGGAGAAGAAGATGTCAATTTCGACTGCTGAAAAAGCCAAGATTGTTGGTGAATATCAACAAGCACAAAATGATACAGGATCACCTGAAGTGCAGGTAGCACTTTTGAGCGGTCGTATTACTTATTTAACAGAACATTTTAAAACCAATGCCAAAGATCATCATTCACGTCGTGGTTTATTAGCATTGGTAAGTCAACGTCGTAAGTTATTAGACTATCTTAAACGTAAAAATGCAGAGCGCTATCGTACTTTGATAGAGCGTCTCGGTCTGCGTAAATAATTAATCGTTCGCAAACTGGCAATATTATTTGTGAATTGATTTGAAAGCCGAATGACATTGCGTTATAGCAATGTTGTTCGGCTTTTTTATTGGAGTTTCTCTCTAGAATAGTAAGAGAGAATTATTGAGATGTTAAGGAAAAGAGGATAAAAATGTTTAAAAAAATCAAAAAGAGTCTTCAATATGGAGCTCATACGCTGAGTATCGAAACT
Organism: uncultured Methylophilaceae bacterium; assembly: GCA_903863255.1. Lineage (GTDB taxonomy): Bacteria > Pseudomonadota > Gammaproteobacteria > Burkholderiales > Methylophilaceae > CAIPBJ01. The sequence continues at coordinate 5,029 of CAIPBJ010000133.1, read as the reverse complement.
GGCGAAATTGCGCGCCAAGCTGATGGTGCTGTGATGGTAAGTTACGGTGATACGGTTGTTCTTGTTACTGTTGTGGGAAAAAGAGATGTCAAAGAAGGACAGGATTTCTTTCCTTTAACTGTGGATTATCAGGAAAAGACATATGCAGCAGGAAAAATCCCAGGTGGATTCTTTAAGCGAGAAGGTCGACCTTCAGAGAAGGAAACACTGACATCAAGATTAATTGATCGTCCTCTCCGCCCTTTATTTCCAGAAGCTTTCTATAATGAAGTGCAAATCGTAGCAACAGTCATGTCATCTGATTCTGAGATCGATTCAGATATTCCTTCAATCATAGGTGCTTCAGCAGCGCTGGCAATTTCAGGTATTCCATTTTATGGACCAATTGGTGCAGCACGAGTTGGATACATTAATGGTGAGTATGTATTGAACCCAACAGCAGCTCAGTTGGTTGAGTCTGAACTTGACCTAGTCGTTGCAGCAACGGATTCAGCAGTTCTGATGGTTGAGTCAGAAGCAAAGGAACTGCCTGAAGATATTATGCTCGGATCGGTAGTTTTTGGACATGACCAATTAAAGGCTGTAGTAAATATTATCAATGAACTCGCGACTGAAGTTGGAAAAGAGCCATGGGATTGGGCGCCTCCAGAGCCAAATACTTCAGTAATCGAAAAAGTATCGGCATTGGCAAGCGCCGAGATAAACGAGGCTTATAAAATTAAATCCAAGGGTGCTCGTTCAGCAAAACTTGATGAAGTAAAAAATCGCGTTTTTTCAGAAATGATAACTGAATCAACTTCAACAAATGAAACAAATGAGATTAAGAGCGCCTTTTTTAATCTGGAAGCAAAAGTTGTGAGAGGCCAAATACTTAATGGCGAGCCACGAATCGATGGCCGTGATACTCGAACCGTTAGGCCTATCAGTATTCGAACTGGTATTCTTCCTCGCACACATGGTTCAGCGTTGTTTACCAGAGGTGAAACACAAGCTTTAGTTGTAGCTACTTTGGGTACAGGTCGCGATGAGCAAATTATCGACGCATTACAGGGGGAGTACGCTGATCGGTTCATGTTGCACTACAACATGCCGCCATTTGCTACAGGTGAAACCGGTCGCGTTGGTACACCAAAGCGTCGTGAAATCGGCCATGGTCGTTTGGCTAAACGTGCCTTAATAGCTGCTTTACCTTCTCAAGAAGAGTTTGGCTATACAATTCGCGTGGTTTCTGAAATAACTGAGTCCAATGGATCGAGTTCCATGGCTTCTGTTTGCGGTGGCTGCTTAGCGCTTATGGATGCAGGTGTGCCGGTAAAAGCTCATGTGGCAGGCATCGCGATGGGTCTTATTAAAGAAGGTAACAGAGTCGCTGTATTAACAGATATTCTAGGTGATGAAGATCATTTAGGAGACATGGATTTTAAGGTTGCAGGAACCAGTGAAGGAATAACTGCATTGCAGATGGATATCAAAATTACTGGAATCACAACTGAGATCATGCAGGTAGCACTCTCTCAGGCCAAGGAAGGTAGAATGCATATCCTTGAGATCATGAAATCCGCAATGGGTACTGCCAATACGGAACTATCAAGTTTTGCACCACGTATCATTACAATAAAAATTAACCCAGAAAAGATAAGAGATGTAATTGGTAAAGGTGGAGCAGTCATTCGCTCTTTGACCGAAGAGACAGGCACAACAATTGATATTGAAGATGATGGAACAATTAAGATTGGCTGCACAAGCGCCGAATCAGGCGAAGAAGCTAAGCGTCGTATAGAATCACTAACCGCTGAGATTGAAATAGGCCAGACATACCAAGGTACCGTAATCAAATTACTAGATTTTGGTGCTGTTGTTTCCTTGTTGCCAGGTAAAGACGGCTTGCTGCATATTTCACAAATCGCTCATCAGAGAGTAAATGCAGTCAGTGACTTCCTAAAAGAAGGCGATGTGGTTAAAGTAAAAGTTGTAGAAGCCGACGAAAAAGGCCGTATCCGTTTGAGTATGAAGGCGCTTATAGATCCTCCTGCGGCTGAAGAAAAACAATCGGAAGCAGAAGCTTCAGAATAATCAATAAGATTGTTCGTTAAAAACAAAAGGCTGGATAACCAGCCTTTTGTTTTTATAATAACTAAATCGACTAATACTAGCATTAGCGGTTTATTTAGCTACTTGTTTTTCCCTAATTTCATCTAACGTCTTACAGTCGATACATAATGTAGCTGTTGGGCGCGCTTCAAGGCGTTTTAGGCCAATTTCGATTCCGCAGCCGTTGCAATAGCCATACTCGTGCTCGTCGATCTTAGCGAGGGTTTCATCAATCTTCTTAATTAATTTTCTTTCTCTATCACGATTACGAAGCTCTAAAGCCATATCGGACTCTTGACTCGCTCTATCGTTTGGATCTGCAAACATAGTCACTTCATCTTGCATTGTGTGCACAGTTCGGTCTATATCATGACTAAGTTCAGCCTTCCAATCGTTAAGAATCTTCCGAAAGTGATCCAATTGCTTGTCGTTCATGTATTCCTCATCAGGTTTTGATTGATAAGGAATAAATTGTTTTGTAATTGCTTCAGCCATATCTACCTTGAACTTCTAAACAACGATTAAAGTTAAATTGAAATGCATAAATTTAAAGCGGTGCAAAGTGTACACTGATTGTGTCTACTATGCAAAAATCTTAAGAGATACAAGCTGTTAAATTTCACTCAGCTCTAAAGCCAATAAAGTATTCGCCATCAGTGTAGCAACTGTCATTGGACCAACTCCTCCTGGCACAGGTGTAATCCAACCAGCTCTTTCTTTTGCGGTATCAAAATCGACATCGCCACATATCTTTCCATCGGATAGTCGATTAATACCGATGTCTACGACAATAGCTCCTTCTTTTATCCATTCACCTTTTATCAGGCCAGGCTTGCCTGCTGCAACCACAAGTAAATCAGCCTGCTCAACATGCCTTTTTAAATCTTTTGTGTGGCGATGGCAACTCGTAACAGTACATCCCGCTAAAAGGAGTTCTAATGCCATCGGCCTGCCAACATGATTCGACACACCAACAACGACAGAATCTAGACCCATCAATTCAAGACCTTCAGCTTCTAAAAGTTTGATTACTCCAAAAGGAGTGCATGATCTTAAGGTTGGCTGCCTGATAGTCAGCCTGCCAATGTTATAAGGATGGAATCCATCGACATCTTTATTGGGATTAATGTTTTCAATTAAAAGTTTCTCATCAATGTGACTGGGAAGAGGAGATTGAACGAGGATGCCGTTAATTTCATTGTTATTATTTAACTGATTGATCAAGTCTAATAAATCAACTTCTTTTGTATCGTAAGGTAAATCATATGCGATTGAACGAATGCCTACCTTCTCGCATGCCAATCGCTTGTTTCTTACGTAGATAGAAGAAGCAGGGTCTGAACCAACTAAAATTACAGCAAGCCCAGGAGTACTTTTATTTTGCAACCTACGTTGATTAATGCGCTCCTTAATCTGAGACAATAAATCTTCTGAAACGGCTTTTCCATTAATAATTTTGGCGGACATATATTTACTTAATAAAAAAAATAGTATTTTAACAGGCATTCATATAATAATAGAATTGACCAAATGCACGAAGTGCGATATATTCTCGCCCCTCGGGGTGTAGCGTAGTCTGGTAGCGCGCCTGCTTTGGGAGCAGGATGTCGGGAGTTCAAATCTCTCCACCCCGACCATTATCAAAATTAAAAAAGTATGGATAATTCGCAATAGATTGCCCGACAATCTGCCCGTAGCTCAACCGGATAGAGCACCAGCCTTCTAAGCTGGGGGTTACAGGTTCGATTCCTGTCGGGCAGGCCATTAATCAAATGGTTCAATGGTGGCTGTAGCTCAGTTGGTAGAGCCCTGGATTGTGATTCCAGTTGTCGTGGGTTCGAGCCCCATCAGCCACCCCATATATCTCAAGTTGCCTATATACTTAAGTCAGTCTTCAATTACATAACGTAATTGTCCAATATAACCCAAAAAAATTCGTAATCCTAACGGATTGTAGAATTCAAGTAATGAGTTAGAGTGGTTGTTGAACATTTAAGACCTAAATAGCTTAACAATCGGGGAAACCAATAATTCAAGATCGAATCTTAAAATAAGTAACTGAAAAAAATGTAAGGATTAAATGATTTGGTCGACTAAGGTTCAGTAAGCTAACTGTAAATAGTTATGGTCCCTTTCATCAGAAATTATGAGGGGTTATTAAGAAAATTTTAGGATAGATGATATGAATATAATGCGTAAATTTACCTTACCCCAGTCCACTCTCAAATTGCTATTGATTTTTTCAATTATTCTTGGGGCCAACAAGCTGGCTTTTGCGGAGGATACTCTACAAACAGCAGTCTTTGGAGGCGGCTGTTTTTGGGGCGTTGATGCCGTGTTCAAGCATGTCAAGGGAGTTACGGAAGTTGTTTCTGGATATTCTGGAGGAAGCGAGAGTACGGCTGACTATGAAACAGTGAGTACAGGTAAAACCGGTCATGCAGAATCCGTACAGATACGGTTTGATCCAAAGCTAGTCAGTTATTCGCAGCTTTTGCAGGTATTTTTTAAAGTTGCACATAATCCTACGATGCTGAACCATCAGGGTCCAGATTCCGGGACACAGTATCGATCAGTCATTTTCTATATGGATGAAAGTCAATTCAAAACTGCGACCGATCTAATCCATCAGCTGACAACTAGCCATGTATTTCCTTCGCCAATTGTTACTCAGCTTACTCCATATAAGAAGTTTTACCCTGCTGAAAGCTACCATCAGAATTACCTTGCATTGCACCCATATCAACCTTATATCGTTATAAATGACATGCCCAAGATTGAGCATCTCAAAGAAAACTTTCCAGACCTTTATCATTAAAATAATCTAGAAAAGCATTAAATGAACTGCACCCCAAAAGTTGGACACATTGTACAACTAATTAAGGTGCAGTTTTTATGTCTAAATATACAAAAGAGTTTAAACTACAAGTCATCAGCG
>CAIPBJ010000132.1 GCA_903863255.1 uncultured Methylophilaceae bacterium | reverse complement strand
TGACCACGTGGACCTGCCCAGTTGTTTGCGTCGGCCATTGCAGCTTCTTGGTCAGCAGCTGCAGATGCAACCAATGGCATCGCCATAGTCATACCTACTGCCAAACCTAAAGCCAATTTGATTTTGCTCATCTCCATTTTTTAAATCTCCATAGTTGTACTACTAAGGGTTTAACAAAAGTGAAAACTATATTACCCGGCCTTTTTCATTTTGTTTTCTTGAAATCTTGCCAGATTTTTATATCTTCACCTTTCGCAACACTTTCGTGAGCGCAATGAGATGTTAGAACAGTCACAAACGATTTGCAATACTTTATTTACAATTTACTTACAATTTTAAATTATTTTTTTCAGTGTTATTTTTTTCAATCCTATTATTAACCACAAGATTCAAATTATTCATTAAGTTAGCCGATCCTCATCGCTTTGAGCGATTTGAATAATTTGCAATATGTAACCAATAAGAAATTAGTTACATATGAATTTCAGTTTACTTCGAACTTAAGAAGGATAATATAATTTGATTGTTTAAACTCTATCGTTAAAAAATGTCACCTCAACCCAATTCATTGTTTCCAGAAATCGAACCTTATCAATTCGGTTTCCTCCCTGCGTCAGGAATACATCAAATTTATTATGAACAATGCGGGAATCCAAACGGATACCCTGTTATTTTTTTACATGGTGGTCCGGGCAGCGGATGCAACTCCGGACAAAGGCGTTTCTTTGATCCTGAATTCTATCGGATAGTTTTGTTTGATCAACGTGGATGCGGACGAAGCATGCCATTAGGATCTATCCATGAAAATACCACTAACCACCTTCTTGACGATATCGAGTTACTTAAAAACCATCTTGGAATTTCTAAATGGCTAGTATTTGGCGGTTCATGGGGAAGCACTTTAGCGATTGCCTATGCAGTTAAATTTTCGAAATCAGTTAGTGCTCTTATCCTGCGAGGCATATTTCTAAGTCGCGCTGACGAACTTAACTGGTTTTTAAATGATGTAAAACAATTTTACCCTGATGCTTGGGATAAGCTCATTTCCTTTATACCCTTTCAAGAAAGGGACCAAGTGTTGAATGCTTATCAAAAAAGAGTATTTTCGGAAGACCACTATACCAGTCTACATGCCTCGATAAATTGGAATAACTTTGAAAGTGGGATAATGAGTTTAAAACCTAGCCCTCTCTCAAGCACCTCGGTTCCGGACAGCATACAGATCGCACGAGCACGGATTCAGATCCACTACATCAAAAATGGCTGCTTTGTTGATGGTGATGAAATTTTAAATCAGGTGCATAAACTTAGTGATATCCCTACTGTAATTATTCAGGGTCGTTACGATATGGTCTGCCCTCCCATCACAGCTTGGGAACTTAGCAACAAAATACCTAATGCCGAACTTCATATAATTGATGATGCTGGTCATTCGGCAATGGAACCGGGAACAGCGTCCAAACTTGTAGAATACACTGAAAAATTTAAGGCAATTATTTGATAGCTCCGGATAAAAACTAATTGTCTAAAAACTATCAATTACTAAATGTGATTAGTTCACTCAAGCTTTTAAGATGGATAAGAGAGAAATATATTCTTCATCGCTATAGCCATCCCTTATTCATTTTAAAAGAAACAATAAATGCATTTAAGCTTCATAATGGATTAGGTCTTTCAGCATCGTTATCCTTTTACGCGATTTTGGCCTTAATTCCTATGGCTCTGCTCATGTTCTTTTTATTGAGTCACATCGTCGTATCTTCTGACCATGCCATGGTTAGATTTGCAATCATTACTAGCAATCTTCTTCCCAAACTAAGTCAATTCATCATGTTGGAAGTCTATGAAGCGACACAAAGAAAAGCTTTTTGGGGGATATTTGGCCTGGTCGTCTTATTGTGGCTTGCGACACCCTTAGCCGGTTCATTACGATCCGCTTTTTATACAATAACTGCAATTGAAGAAACCAACTCATTCTTTATCAGGAAACTAAAGGATGTCTTTGGGGTAATCGGTATTTTAATAATGTTTTTCATGTTCACACTCTTTGGAGTGATACTTGAGGATGTTATTTATTTTTTTAATCCCGCCGTTTCTAGCACAAAGTTCTTCAACTTCTTAAGTTATATTGTAATTAGCACGTCCCTTATAACAATTTTCTATAGATTGTTTTTCCCGGCACGTGTTGCAATAAGCAAAATATTCGCTGGCTCTTTCATAACAGCTTGTTTATGGATTGCTGTCAGACCAATTTTTAGTTTGTTTTTATCTTCAAGCCATTCATACGGATACCTTTTCGGTGGAATGAAAAACACGTTCATCTCTATTGGCTGGCTATATTATAGTTTTGTGGTTTTCTTGTTTGGCACTGAACTGATATCAACGCTCCATAAAAGTGATGTTCTATTGTTAAGAAATTTATTCATTGACCATGAAAAGAATAATCTGAATTACATTCGGCAACTTTATTTCAGGTATGGAAAGCGCTTTAATAAAGGTGAAATCGTGTTTAAAATTGGCCAAGATGGCAATGATTTTTACTACATTGCAAATGGAAAAGTTGGGTTATATTTTAAAGATCAAGCATGTAAGGAATTGGCACCCGGGGATTATTTTGGTGAAATAGCTATATTTGCTGGATCAGGATACATTGCCAATGCAATTGTTTCATCTGAATCAGCTGAACTTTTGGTTATTAATGCAGACCTTATTCGCATGCTGATATCAAATGAACCAAAAATTGCTATTGGATTTTTAAGGCAATTTGCTGTTAGATTACAATCGAGTCAAATTAATTTTACAAGCTAATAACCATGGCCAATACTTTCCAAAATTTAAAACAACCGTCGCAATTCGAGATTAACCCTTTATTACAAGCCCTAAACTCTAAACAATTGCATCAAGCAGAATTAATAGGTAAATCGTTACTCAAAACTTATATTAACTCTTATGTTCTTCATAATTTATTAGGCATTGCATTGGATGGTCAAGGCAAGCACACCGAAGCAATAACCTCATACAGACAAGCCTTGGCAATCAATTCGACAGTACCTGACATTTACTTTAATTTAGGCATAGCGTTAAACAATAACGGTGAACTGGAAGAAGCCATTTCAAGTTACAAAACAGCCATTCGCATCAAACCTAACTTTTTTGAGGCCTACGGCAATCTTGGAACGATCTTGCAAAGCAAAGGTTTGTTGGATGAGGCTGTAATATATTACAAACAAGCTATCTCTATTCAGCCTGATGCCCGTGGTTTTTTCAACTTAGGCACAGCATTACGTGACCAGGGTAAGCTTGAAGAAGCTGTTCTATGTTATAAAAAAGCGATCAGTATATTTCCAAATTATGCCGATGCTCACTCCAACCTTGGAGAAACACTTAGGGATCAAGGAAAAATGGACGAGGCAATTGTCTGTTATCAAGATGCCTTGACGCTTAACCCAAACCATCCGAGTGCTAATTACAACATGGCTGAGTTTTTGTACCTGGCCAATCGTTTTGAAGAAGCAATTCCATATTTTGAAAAATCAGGGATTGATGACTGGCAAGAGCGAAGCATGTATTGTCTTTATAAATCTGAACAATTTTCCGATTTCAAATCCAAGCTTGATGAAATTTCAAAATCCACCCCTCACAATGCCCCATTTCTTGCAACCTTATCCACCCATTATGCAATTAACTTTAATGCGGAAGATCCCTATAACTTTTGTAAGAATGGATTTGATTTTGTATACAATCGCGCCATTCCAGAGTTGTCTGAACCTAATAGCAGTTTATTGAAACAACTTTTAGAAGATATAAATAACACTGAAATTGCCGAGCGAGTTCAAGGCATGCTTCACAATGGGAAACAATCAGCAGGAAATCTTTTTAAGCGCCCTGAATCGTCGTTCAGAACTTTGGGTGAAATAGTTAAGCGTGAGTTTTTAAATTATAAAAATACGTTTTCAGAATCGAGCTGCGAATTAATCAGATCTTTTCCAACCGATCTTGAATTTACAAGTTCATGGTATGTAAGAATGAAGCAAGGCGGTCATCTCGATTCGCACATTCACGAGATTGGATGGATAAGCGGCGCGGTTTACCTTGCGATGCCCCAGCATAAAAAGAATGCAGAAGAAGGTGGATTTGAATATGGTACGCATGGAGACAATTATCCAAAGAAACATGACAACTTCCCAGTTAAAAGAATCATCCCTAAAGTTGGTGAAATTGTATTGTTTCCCTCATCACTTTTTCATCGCACCATACCTTTCTCCTCAAATGAGGAAAGGATATGCATTGCATTTGATTTAAAGCCTGCTGGGAATTTGAAACGCTCATCCGCATATTAAACGTATTTTGAATTCATATCTTTACGGTATCCTAGACCTCATCATGGGGTAAGGACTGATGCTGTTCTTGATATAATTTAAGCTATCTTTGAATAAAAGCTTAACTTAAAATTTAGCGGCAAACTTACTAATCCACTCGCCAGCAGCCTCTTCAAATGAAATAACCCTGCCTTCTTTTTTATATATTTCATCCTTGTAATTTCCAATATAAATGATTTGC
>CAIPBJ010000131.1 GCA_903863255.1 uncultured Methylophilaceae bacterium | reverse complement strand
CTCGAACAGGGCCGTGAAACGAACCTGCGCCAATGATAGTATGCTCTTCGCATGCGAAAGTAGGTCACCGCCAGGCTCCTTATTGGACTCACCTTCCGTGAGTCAGTTCAAAAGCCCTCCTCGTGAGGGCTTTTGCTTTTATAAGTCTCTCAATCAATTTCAATAATTCAGACTCTATTTAATTAATTAGTAAGTTATCATCGGTCTATTCGACTAAGCATTACAATTAACAGTGAATATGGAGAATAAGATGATGAATCATGAGATAGCGATCTTTGCTGGAGGATGTTTTTGGTGCATTGAACCTGTTTTTTCACAACTAAAAGGTGTGAAAAAAGTTACATCAGGCTATATCGGTGGTCATGTCAGTAATCCGACATATAAGGACATTTGCACTGGAAATACAGGACATGCAGAAGCAGTTAGAATTGAATTTGACCCTTCAGAAGTGAAATTCGAAAAACTTCTGGAGATTTTCTTTGTATCGCACGACCCTACCACGCCAAACAGGCAAGGCCATGATATTGGTACTCAATATCGATCAGCGATTTTTGCTCAAAATCAATATCAGAAGGAAGTCGCGAGACAATTCATAGAAAATATCAATCAAAGCGGGTATTTTCAGGATGCTGTTATCACAGAGGTCAATGATAATTTTGAATTCTATGACGCAGAAGATTATCATCAACATTACTATGCAAATAATCCTAACCAACCCTACTGCTTAGCGGTTGCCGCCCCTAAAGTGGCAAAAATACGTAAACTATTCGAAGAGTTATTAAAATAGTCTTATTAACTCTCTAATCAATGCCTATGAATTGAACAACAATTCTTTTAATTCTTTCATTAGTTATGTGAAGATGCCAGCATATTGAAGTTAAGTATATTATCGTAACTTCATGTTAAGCACGGTAATAGTTTTTAAGATTGACTGGCCATAAATAATCGCTTTAGTCAGATCATTTGCATCGGAAAGTGAGAAATATTTCAGCAATACTTAAAAAATAGATTAATATTTACTTAATATTTTGCACTAACATCTAAAACATGAGAGTATAGTTTCACTTGTTTATGTAAGATAATGAAAATGTTACTATTCTTATGTAGAAAGAATATGAAAAGAAACCTAAAATAATATGACGTTCGATTTTTATGGCTAAATGTATGAGTATGAAGTCAAAGAGTTTACTATTCTTAATCTTGTTTTTACCTTGCTTGGTTTTTGCTGGCGGGTTGGGGAAAATGAAGGTCAAATCTTCATTAGGTGAGCCTTTAAAAGTCGAAATTGAACTTCTGGAATCCACTCCTGACGAAATGGAGTCAGTCACAGGAAGTTTAGGCAGCAAAGAAGACTATGAAACCGTTGGTCTTGAAGATAGCATTCCATCATCCAATCTAAGAGTGAATGTTTCAAAACGAGATGACGGAAGACGGGTTGTGCTTGTTACAAGTGATTCAGCAATTAATGACCCGTTCCTGGAACTACTGATAAAGATTCAATCTTCAACATCAAACATAATGCGCCAGTACACCGTCCTTCTGGATCCGCCTACCAGTGCGATTAAAGAAGACGTGCAAGAAGAAGCATCTCCGGTTGGTGAGGAGACACCTAAAGCTAAGCCGACAAAAAATGCAGCCAACAAGAGCGAAATGCAAGTTTCTGCTCATTCAAAGCCCGTTATCCCACACCAAAATAATAAGAATCATTCCATATCAAAGAAAGATACATTTGATTCGGAAACGATAAAAAATGATTCTTCCGGACTAAATGTATCGCTGTCCAGCGATACCTACACTACCAAGAGGGGAGATGTATTCTGTAATCTGGCGAGGCATTACAGACCCGTTGGTATTGACTTGAATAAAGTCATGGCAGCCCTCTATGCAGCTAACAAGGATGCATTTATCCATGGCGATATTGGAAAATTGAAATCCGGTTACACTTTGAAGATTCCCACTCAGGATTCCCTTTCTGGATTAAATTCTCCAAATAATTCCCAAGCAGAAGCCCAAGCAGGCAATGAAAAGCAGACCAACCCAACACAGAATCAGGCTGAGAAAAAACCTAGCTATGTTTTGAAAATTTCTCCTGGGGAATCAAGCCAGACAGATGACAGTCAGCAATCAGCTTCAACAGCGCCAAATCCGACACCTTCGCCAGCTACTTCTGAGAATGATTCACAGAACGCAAATTCAACATCTGAAACCAGTCCGGTTTCTGCTCAACCGGCTGGAACTTCACCAAGCCAGCAAACTACAACGAATACCGATCAAGCGCCGGTTAAAACACAAACAGACAGCGCTGCAGTAAAGTCGGTTGTAACAACCCAACCACAGACGACAGCTTCGCCATCAAATATTACTCAGAAACAAACTAGTTTCCTGGATGGTCTGCTTTCCAACTGGTATTGGATTGTGATTGGTCTCATGACAATTGTAGGAATAGTAACCTTGTTTGTTTTCAGGAAAAGAAGACAAAATGAGTTTAATGATATTGTTAATGTTGATGACACTGTTGATGATGCGCCACCCAAATTTAATATAGAAAATACGAATGCGCAGCCAAAAGAGGAACAGGCAGCCAATGTTTCAACATTGAATATCAAAAATGAACAAATCGAAAACGCCAATCGTGAAACATCGACACATATCGATATTCATGAAGTCGATCCACTTGTTGAAGCCGAGATATACATGTCCTATGGAAGACATGAGCAGGCTGAGGGTATCCTGAATAATGCTTTGATTGTCACACCCTATCAGCACGAATTATCTATGGGACTTTTAAAAATCTACGCGGATAGAAAAGATTTGGAATCTTTCCAGCGGGTTGCCCAAAAGATCTATGAAGATGCAAAAAAGGGCAATCTCGAGGACACGCTTCTTTGGGGTAAGGTGGCTTCACTAGGTGAAAAACTCGATCCTGATAATAAACTATACAAAATAGAGAAGCTTGGTGACAAGGATGCCTATGAAGCTTCTTTAAGTGAACAAAAGGATTCAAATAAAGAAACCACACAAGTGGTGTCAGATGAACCAACTCAAGCGCCCAAAACCGATAGAACGAAAACAGCCGATAAGCCACCCCTTGATTTTGACTTGAGTCTGCTGGATGTTGAGGCAACGCCAACTAATCCAACTGCAACTGAAGAGGTCGCAGAGGAGTTGAATCTTACTTCACCAGAGAAACAAATAAAGACTACTGCAAAAAGATCGCGTAGAAAAGAAGTTAACAAGGAACTTGATTTAAACGAACCCACTCAAGCCGCTCCCACTGATGAGAACGGTAAAACCGATGACAGTGGTAAGACTTTAGGTATGCAAGAGATATTTACTAAGCTACGAGATTAGTCTTTACTTTTGCCATGAGTCTCGTAATGTGACCGTTCGATTGAAAACAGGATTATCTTTTACTGAATCAACTCGATCGGCAACAAAATAGCCATGGCGTTCAAATTGGAATGATTCACCCCCAACTGCATTTCTCAAACTGTTTTCGACTTGGCCGATAATAGGTTTGACTGATTCTGGATTTAAATCTTCAAGGTAGTCACGCTCGTTGCTTCCTGGATGTGCCTCTTTAAATAGCCTGTCGTATAGACGTATTTCGACCTCATAGGCATGAGGGATCGAGACCCAATGAATGTTGCCCTTAACTTTAATATTGTCGGATCCTGGGGTTCCGGATTTTGTGTCGGGAAGGTACTCACAGTGTACTTCAGTTACATTGCCGAATTCGTCTTTCTCAAAACCTGTGCAATTAACGACGTATCCATATCTAAGTCGAACAGTATTTCCAGGGAATAGGCGGAAAAATCCTTTGGAAGGGGTTTCCATAAAATCTTCACGCTCAATCCAAAGTTCTTTCGATAGATAGACGATCCTCTTTCCAAGTTCAGGTTTTTGAGGATGATTCGGGGCGTAACATTCTTCCGAATGGTTCTCGGGATAATTATCAATAATGAGCTTGATTGGATCAAGAACGGCAATACGCCTCTCAGCTGATTCATTGAGTGTTTCTCTCATGCAGTCCTCAAGAATCGAATAATCAATCCATGAATCAGCTTTCGAGACACCGATGCGGTCAGCAAACAGTCTAAAACCTTCAGGCGTATATCCTCGCCGCCTTGCCCCTGCCAAAGTCGGCAAACGAGGGTCATCCCATCCGTTCACGTGATTATTTTGGACAAGGTCAATAAGTTTTCTTTTGGAAAGCACTACATAGGTGAGGTTTAATCTTGCGAATTCATATTGCTTGGGTAAGGGGTGAGCAAGCAATCCAAGTTCCGCAAGGTGTTCAAGTACCCAGTCATAAAACGGTCTTTGATCTTCAAATTCCAATGTGCAGATGGAGTGAGTAATGCCTTCAAGTGCATCTTCGAGAGGATGAGCAAAAGTATACATGGGATAGATACACCATTTATCTCCTGTGTTGTGATGATGGGCACGTTTAATTCTATAGATCGCAGGGTCACGTAGATTGATGTTCGGGGACGACATGTCAATCTTAGCTCTTACTACCATACTTCCGTCAGGGTGCTTACCATCTCTCATTTCATTGAAGATATTAAGGTTTTCTTCAGCAGTTTGATCCCGCCAAGGCGAGTTCTTTCCTGGTTCGGTAAGGGTTCCACGGTTTGTACGCATTTCATCGGCTGATTGTTTATCGACGTATGCATAGCCGGCTTCAATTAACTTTTGAGCAGCCAGAAACATGAAGTCAAAGTAATTGCTTGCAAAATAGAGATGAGATTTACCAAAAGCATCCCATCCAAAACCCAGCCATTGAACCATTTCAGTAATGCTGTCCACGTACTCCTGTTCTTCTTTTTCAGGATTGGTGTCATCGAAACGCATGTGACAAACGCCGTTGAAATCTTTAGCAAGACCGAAGTTAAGACATATGCTTTTCGCATGACCTATGTGCAGGTAACCATTCGGTTCAGGGGGGAATCGTGTCCGTATTTTCGCAGGATCCTTGTCGCCTTTTGAATGGTGATTTGCATCTCCAGGAGAGCCAGCCCAATGTCGGCTCGCATAAGTGCCATTTGATATATCGCGCTCTATGATTCCACGAAT
>CAIPBJ010000130.1 GCA_903863255.1 uncultured Methylophilaceae bacterium | reverse complement strand
GCCCCTGACAGTTCCCAGTACCACATCATAGTCCTTCAGCACTTTCTCAAAATCCTGTTGCTTGTAATCTACCACCTCATCAGCTCCGAGGCGCTTAACTAAGTCCACATTGCCCGTGCTAGTTGTTGTACCTACCTTAGCGCCTAGGTGTTTTGCCAGCTGAATTGCAAATGTGCCAATACCTCCAGAGCCAGCGGGAATGAACACCTTTTGACCTGGCATGAGACGTGCCCGTTCTCTAAGTGCTTGCCATGAGGTGAGCCCTACCATTGGTATAGTGGCTGCCTGTACGAAGTCTAGATTTGCTGGTTTAATGGCAGCGGCGCTCTCTGGTACAGCAGCAAACTCGGCAAGAGAACCTATGCCTAGATCAAAAATGCTGGCAAAAACGGAATCACCCGTTTTGAAGCGCGTCACGCGACTGCCGACCGCTACAACGATTCCAGCCAAGTCGCTTCCCATCGTTGCTGGTAACTCATGACCTGCTCCCCACTTGCGCTACCAATCTAAACTGAAATAAAGTCCACTTTTTAGGAGTGGCGTAATGAAGAAGAGCAGATACAAAGAAGAACAAATCATAGGTTTTTTGAAGGAAGCAGAAGCAGGATTTCCAATTGCTGACTTATGCAGACGTGAAGGATTTAGCGTTGGTACTTTTTACAGTTGGCGTGCTAAGTTTGGCGGCATGGATAGCACTGAGGCTCAGCGCCTGCGTTCACTAGAACGAGAGAATGCCGATCTAAAGAAACTGCTGGCTGAAGCCCATTTAGATATCTCTGCACTCAAAGTTGCTTTTGGGGTAAAGCGCTAACCCCACAAGCAAAACGATCAGGCATACAACGTATACTTGACGCTGACATTATGTCAGAGCGAAGAGCTTGTAGCTTAGTGGGGTTATCTAGATCATCGTGGCGCAATCCGCCACAAGATGACGAATCAACAGCAGCACTCAGGCAACGCATTGTGCAACTAGCCCATGAACGTAAGCGATTCGGCTATCGACGTATCCACGACATGCTTAAGTTTGAAGGGTACACGGTCAATCACAAACGCGTTTATCGTCTTTATACCGAGCAGAAGCTCACAGTAAAGCGACGTAAGAAAGCCAAGCGACCCATCACTGAGCGCGCAGAATTGCTGGTGCCTGATGCGGCTAATCAAGTGTGGAGTATCGACTTTGTAATGGACGGCTTAGCCAATGGGCGTAAACTTAAATGCTTAACAATCGCCGATGATAAGACTCATGAGTGCGTAGATATTGCGGTAGACCACGGCATTAGCGGACTGTATGTCACTCGAGTGCTAGAACAAGCTGCAATATTCAGAGGCTTTCCGCAGGCCATTAGAACCGATGGCGGGCCTGAGTTTACCAGTCGTGTATTTATGGGCTGGATGCATAGTAACGGGATTGAACATTTACTGATTCAACCAGGCAAACCAACCCAGAATGCCTATATTGAATCGTTCAATGGTAAATTCAGAGATGAGTGTTTGAACGAGCAGTGGTTTGAAACATTGGCACAAGCTAGGAAAGTAATATCAGCTTGGCGAAGAGATTATAACGAAGTACGACCGCATAGTAGTTGTGGGCGAATTCCACCTGCTATTTATGCACAAAAGCTCAGGCAGATTAAATGATTTTTAAACGGACTTTTTTCAGATTCTGATGGTAGTGTTATTGGGGGCAGGTCAAATGATTTTAAAATTATCAAGGTCAATTGCAACAAAGCTAAGTGGCAATTGATTACGAATGGTAATTTCAAAAGCACTCTCACAATTGATAAAAAAGGTTCTTCTTGAAAGCAAGCCGGATAGATGATCAAAGTTCAAAAGATCATTCAATTCTTCCTGTAATTTCAGATTGCTAATTACCAATCCTAAAATATGCCAAGCACAAATTGGGGCGATAATTAAAGGAGCAAAAAAAGATGTTAGAAATCCTGCTGTCGTTATTTTGGAATCAGCAAGGTAAAAAATAATATGGGTGATCAGTATCGAAAGAACGACAGAAAAGACAGTGACTATAATGACACTGGAGACTCGTCCAATTTTAGTTATTTTAGCAAGCATCTAGAGGTTCGATTGCGTTAAACACCATTCTAAAAAATATATTTATGTAATGAAAAATAAATAAATCATTAAGTTATTTTTAATAGTTAATTAATTACATTAACTTTTCCCATCAGAGAAATCTTCACATAATTGATTAATCCAATCCTCTACACATTGGTCGCTTAACATCAGCGCCCCAGAAGCCATGTCCCCTCCTTTGTCCCACTCATTACTTTGGTTAAGACCGGCATAACGCTGAATGGAAATTTCCGATACTAGGCTCATTGCAATCAACCGACTGACCGAATCAGGTATTGCAGGGTCCAGAAAAACAGAATAGTCATGATGAAGCCTAATAGCCAAACAAAGCGACTTGGAAATTCCCCAGCTTCTAGCCATTATCGCGCCTATTAGTGCATGGTCTGTATTGTGGTGTTCGTGCTCGATATCAGTGAATGATTTTATTTTTTCCTCATTACACGCTTTGAGCGTTGCACCGTAATTTGGGAACCTTTGCATCAAAAGCGGAATGCCTACATCACAAAAAAGCCCAAATGATTGAGCAACATCAAAGTCTACCCCTTTTAGGCTTTTTGCCAATCGTGACATGGCATAGGATCTTTTGCTAGAGACATCCCAGAAACGGGTAAGCTGAGGACCTTCTGTTTTTAAGACTTTGCGCAAGACTAGCGAAGTAAATATGTTGCTAACTTGATTAAGCCCAAGCATATTGATCGCTTGAACGACTGTCTCACAGCGACGTGAAAGCGAATAAGATGCCGAATTCACAATATTTAACAGTGCAGCAGTCAGTGCCACATCACTTGATACCAATCTTGCGATTAAATTCAGGTCTGGTTCGTCTTTCGCTATTTCCTTTTGAAGTTCAAACAAGGTAGCAGGTCTGGGTGGTATGCTGAAATTCTTGAGCGCCATCTCTGATTCTGCGCCGAACACCTCAAGCTCTATGTCCTCTATCACAACGGTATTGCAAGACAGTTCTTTTAACATATCGGTTCAACATCCCATGTAACTGACGAAAGTTATAACAGTTTAAGCAAATACGGATTTGGCAAACATTCGAGTAGCAAGGTATTCATGCTTCAATTCAGTCATTCAATGGATGAAACAGAAATTGACTATTGTTGTGTAGCGATATTTGTCTTAGCAAGCGGTGGGTTGGTCGATAGGTATTTCTTTATACCGCTCAGTATGGAGGCCGCAAGTTTCTTCTGGTATCCCTCGTCATTTAGTTTACGCTCTTCATCCGGGTTACTTATGAATGCAGTTTCAACGAGTATTGATGGGATATCCGGAGATTTAAGAACAGCGAAGCCAGCCTGCTCTACGGAGCCCTTGTGGAGTGCATTGACATCACCGATATTAGTCAAAACACACTTCCCAAGTTTTAGACTGTCACTTATCGTCGCCGTCTGAGAAAGATCGAGTAAGGTTCTCGCAAGGTTCATGTCCTTGTCCTCAAGACTGACTCCGCCAATTAGATCCGATTCATTTTCTTTCTTAGCCAAATACCTTGCGGATGCGCTTGTCGCACCCTTCTCTGAAAGTGCGAATACTGAAGAACCTCGAGCATCGGGTCGAATAAATGCGTCTGCATGGATAGAAACGAAAAGGTCGGCCTGCATATTCCTTGCCTTGACCACTCTTCCATGCAAAGGAATGAAGTAATCCCCATCTCTCGTTAGAATTCCACGCATATTTGGCTCTAAATCGATCTGCTCTTTAAGTATCTTTGCTACAGCAAGGGTAATGAATTTTTCTCTTGAACCATTTGCTCCTTTGGCCCCAGGATCCTCGCCACCGTGTCCAGCGTCAATCGCTATCGTAATCTGTCTCGTTCCTTTATAAATAAGGGGCTTATCTTTAATCGGTTGAACTTCTTTAGTATCCGTAACATTAGGATTCACCATAGAGTCTTGGGAGGTGGATTGGGTGGAAGGTGAAGCGTTATCCGTCTGTGTAGGTGCTGATGGACGCTCTGGGTGCGGGCACTGCTGGCTCCAGCCGCAAGCGAGATGGATCCTGCCGTCACG
>CAIPBJ010000129.1 GCA_903863255.1 uncultured Methylophilaceae bacterium | reverse complement strand
TGGTGCCATTGGCGTCGTGATTAATCAACCGATTGACATGAGGCTTGATGCACTTTTCAGACAAATCAACCTTGAAATAGATAATGCTGACATCGCCATCCAGAATGTATATTTTGGTGGTCCAGTTCAGTCTGACCGAGGATTTGTGCTGCACCAACCTGTCGGGGATTGGGATTCGACGATTGCCGTCGTGGGCAATAATGCCCTAACAAGCTCCAAAGATGTTTTAGAAGCCGTTGCGAATGGCGAAGGCCCAAAAAAGATTCTGGTTTCATTAGGGTACGCCGGCTGGGCCCCTGGTCAGCTCGAAGAGGAAATCGGACTAAACGCCTGGCTGTCCGTTCCAGCAAACGACAAGGTTATATTCGACTTGCCGAATTCCGATAAGCTTGCTGCGGCAATGAGTATTCTAGGGCTTGATTTCGCCAATCTTTCCGAAAGTGCCGGACATGCTTGACAAACCAGAGCTGGTTTCATCCTTTCAGGCAACCCGTGGATTAGAAATAATCAATAACGATAAAACGATTCGTCTCCAACCGAAAGGTTGCGTTTTGGCCTTTGACTTTGGTGAGAAAAGAATCGGTGTCGCTATGGGTGAACACCTGCTGGGCATTGCCCACCCCTTGATGACTATCGATACCGAGGCAAACGAGGAACGCTTTAAAATCATATCTTCAATCATTGAAGAGTGGCGCCCAACGACTCTTGTTGTCGGACTTCCTCTTTCACTCGATGGCGAAGAACATGAGATAACACTGCTATGTAAAAAGTTTGCAAGAAGATTGGATGGACGTTTTAGTTTGCCAGTAGTAATGATAGATGAAAGATTAAGCTCTTATGAAGCTGAACAATCCCTAAATGAAATGGGTGTAAGAGGCAGAAAGCAGAAACCCTTGCTTGATCAGGTTTCCGCCCAAAATATTCTGCAATTATACTTTGATACAATTAAAAGTGAATCGAGCTTTCATGATGCTGCCTGATGCAGAAGTACTTCTAGCTTCACTAGCCGAAAAAATCAAACCGATCCTGTCACGCGAAACTGCAATCGTTGGCATTCATAGTGGCGGAGCCTGGATAGTGGAGCGTTTACTGCCAATCCTTGGTTCAGATTTAGAACATGGCATTCTAGACATTTCTTTTTACAGGGACGATTTTAACAAGAGAGGGCTAAGAAACGACACCAAGCCATCCCAGATACCCTTTGAAGTTCAGGATCGGCATATTATCCTCGTTGATGATGTTTTTTATACAGGAAGAACCATTCGGGCAGCAATGAATGAACTATTCGACTACGGCCGGCCCGCCAGCATAACCTTGGCCGTCCTTGTCAACAGAGGCGGTCGCGAGCTTCCAATAGCCCCCCAGATTGCCGCAGCCGAGATTGAAATCCATAAAACGCAGAATCTTCAATTAGAGCGTGACGATAAGAACCTCTTCTATCTCACTTTGGAACCCTATTCCAATGCATAATCCACAACTTACAAAAGAAGGCAAACTGAAACATCTGCTCTCCATCGAAGGGTTACCCAAATCCATACTCAACCAGATTCTTGATACCGCCGAATCCTTTGTTGGAGTCGCTGAGAGAGAAGTAAAAAAAGTCCCGCTCATGCGCGGTAAAACCGTTTGCAATATTTTCTTCGAAAATAGCACAAGAACCAGGACGACTTTTGAAATTGCTGCAAAACGTCTTTCAGCCGATGTTATCAATCTCAATGTGAACACATCTTCGCAATCCAAAGGTGAAACCATCCTGGATACGATCAACAACCTGACGGCGATGCATGCAGATATGTTTGTTATAAGACACGCTCAGTCAGGTGCAGCGCACCTCATTGCGAAACATGTTGCACCTCACGTGCATGTGGTCAATGCAGGTGACGGTAGACATTCCCATCCAACTCAGGGGCTGCTCGATGTGTTCACAATAAGGCACTACAAGCCTGACATGCACAATCTGAGAGTGGCTATTGTGGGGGATGTATTACATTCAAGGGTCGCCCGCTCGGAAATCCATGCATTGACCACGCTTGGCGTACCTGAAGTTCGTGTGATCGCTCCAAAGACCTTACTTCCGGAGCATGTAGAGAAATTGGGCGTGCATGTCTATCATGACATGTGTGAAGGACTTAGAGACGTGGATGTCGTAATGATGTTACGTTTACAAAGTGAACGCATGACAGGTGCGATGCTGCCAAGTTCGCAGGAGTTTTTCAAAACCTACGGCTTAACTCAGGAAAAATTGGATCTGGCGAAACCCGATGCAATCGTGATGCATCCCGGCCCAATGAATAGAGGGGTTGAAATTGATAGTGCAGTTGCAGATGGAAATCAATCGGTCATTTTGCCCCAAGTGACATATGGCATTGCAGTAAGAATGGCCGTAATGAGCATACTGGCAGGAAACTCGGAATAATGAAGATACATATCAGGAACGGTCGATTAATTGACCCGAAAAATAAAATAGATCAAATATTGGATGTCTACATAGCCGCAGGCAAGATAGTTGGCATTGGCAACCCTCCTAACGATTTTCATGCCAACCAGACGATTGACGCGTCTGATTTGATAATTTGCCCTGGACTTGTAGACCTCTCAGCCAGACTTAGGGAACCTGGCTTCGAGCATAAAGCAACGCTCGAGAGCGAAATGCAAGCGGCAATCGCGGGAGGCGTCACAAGCTTGGCCTGCCCTCCGGATACCGATCCGGTTCTTGATGAACCCGGTTTGGTGGAGATGTTAAAGCACCGTGCGAAGCAATTAAACCTAGCTCATGTCTATCCTCTTGGCGCACTAACTAAAGAGCTCGCCGGAAAAGAACTCACTGAGATGAGCGAGCTAACTGAAGCTGGCTGCAGAGGGTTCGCACAAGCAGACATCTCGATTACAGATACGCAGGTGCTCTGGCGAGCAATGCAATATGCCGCAACGTTTGGTTATACTGTCTGGTTAAGGCCGGAAGAACCTTTCCTAGCAAAAAACGGGGTAGCGCATGATGGGGAAGTATCAGCCCGACTTGGTTTAAAAGGCATCCCCGAGGCGGCAGAAACGTTAGCGATAGCAAGCATTATAAGAATTGCGCGCGAAACCGGAGCCAAGGTCCATTTATGCAGGCTGTCCACTTCTGAAGGCGTGGAAATGGTCCGACAAGCAAAGATTGAAGGGTCAAGCATCACTTGCGATGTGAGCGCTAACCATCTCCATCTTACCGAACTGGATATTGGTTATTTTGACGCAAATAGTCATCTCAGACCGCCTCTTCGATCACAAAGAGACCGAGACAGGCTTCGCACAGGTGTTGCAGACGGTACAATTGATGCGATATGTTCCGATCATACCCCGGTCGATGATGATGCGAAATTGCTTCCATTTGCTGAATCCGAAGCGGGC
>CAIPBJ010000128.1 GCA_903863255.1 uncultured Methylophilaceae bacterium | reverse complement strand
GCCCGGCTCTATCCTAAAATAAAACCAGTCACCCAACCACAAGCACTCACACCTATCAGTTGTTCATCTTGTTAAAGAGCAGTCTCTCAGTTTTTCATTCCTGTCGAGAGGGGCGCATTATACAGAGCCTATAATTTTGGTCAAGAGAAACATTTAAAAGTTACATGACTCTTCACTTAAACTATCGCTTAGTTCTAGTGCGAGGCGCGCATTTTACAGAAGCCAGTATTTGGGTCAATAGGAAAATGATTTTTTTACAAAGTAATTACATTTTGTTTAATTTATGATGACGCGTGCAAATTTTCGTTTACCGATTTGAGCCACGACTGTTGAACCGCGTAAAATGGTAAGTGTCTTGTCTGAAACTCTGTCGCCGTCTAATTTAACCCCTGCTCCTTCTATGGCCCGGAAGGCTTCCGAAGTGCTTGAGACTAAATCGGCCAGTTTGAGTAATTGGGCGATTCCGATTGATTCACCCTCAATATGAATGACAACTTCAGGCAAATCCTCTGGAATGCCTCCTTTTGAACGAAGTTGAAAATCTTCAAATGCTTGATCAGCAGCTTGACTTGAATGAAACCGGGTAACAATTTCCTTTGCAAAAGCGACTTTAACATTTCGTGGATTCCCACCATCATTTACTTCATTTCTCCATTTTGAAATTGTTTCAATCGACTCAAAAGATAACAACTCTATATAGCGCCACATTAACTCATCGGAAATAGACATTAACTTACTGAAAATGGTATTAGCTGGTTCGGATACGCCTATATAATTACCTAATGACTTCGACATCTTGTTTATGCCATCCAAGCCTTCCAACAAAGGCATGGTTATTACGCACTGCTGACTTATTCCGAAGTGTTTTTGTAACTCACGCCCCATTAACAAATTAAATTTTTGATCTGTTCCTCCAAGTTCGACATCTGCCTTAAGGGCTACTGAGTCATAACCTTGCAACAAAGGGTAGAGAAATTCATGGATTGCAATTGGCTGGTTGGCTTTGTAACGTTTGTTAAAATCATCTCTTTCCAACATTCTTGCTACGGTATGCGTCGCCGCAAGTTTAAGCATCCCTGCCGCACCAAGTTCATTTAACCATTTTGAATTAAATACTACTTCCGTCTGATCAGGGTTCAAAATTTTAAAGACTTGCTCTTCATAGGATTTTGCGTTCTCTTTAACTTGTTCGACAGTCAAGGGTGGGCGAGTAGCACTTTTACCTGTCGGATCTCCGATCATTCCAGTAAAATCACCAATTAGAAATAGTATATGATGCCCAAGCTGTTGAAATTGTCTTAACTTATTTAATAAGACAGTATGACCAAGATGCAAATCAGGGGCGGTTGGATCGAAGCCAGCTTTAATTCTTAAAACTTTTCCTGATTTAAGTTTCTCTACCAACTCTTGTTCAATTAAGAGTTCATCAATACCACGTTTAATAATGGTTAAGTCATTATTTGAGAAAGTCATTAGTTACCATCCATATATTGAATTCTTTTGCC
Source organism: uncultured Methylophilaceae bacterium (assembly GCA_903863255.1). GTDB lineage: Bacteria > Pseudomonadota > Gammaproteobacteria > Burkholderiales > Methylophilaceae > CAIPBJ01. Next base: position 14,895 of record CAIPBJ010000128.1, on the reverse strand, counting down.
ATTTGAAGGTTTTCTGTTAGGATTAATATCCTTGTAACAGTTTAGAGATAGTGCCCGTGCAACATAGCGAACCTAATTCCAAACGCAGTATTTTAACGCAAAACCCAAAAATAAAAGAAAGAAAGCATAGAATACGCTGGTTTCTTGCCTTTTCCACTATTCCGCTTTTTGCAATAATCACAGCGTTTGGTATTGCCCCACAGACCATAGTTGAGAACGTTGCCATTTCAACAGTTAGCGAAGACGTGTCTTTACCAAAGACTGCCGATTCAAATGAAGACACTTTATCCACTCCGCAGTCATATTGGCAAACAGATCAAGTTCGCAGGGATGACACTTTGACGAGCTTATTGAGAAGACTCAACATCAAAAATGCTGAAGCTCTCGATTATTTTCGTTATAACCCTGAAGCAAGTCCTTTAGCATCACAACTAAGACCTGGCCAGCCCATTCAGGCGCAGACAAATGAAAACGGGGATTTAATAAGATTAAGGTATCAACCCGACGCAAACTCTGTTTTTGAAGTCACTTTGACAAAATCAGGTTATCTAGCCCAGTCCAAGAATGTTGAAATTGAGACTCAGCAGATTTTTAAATCTGCCGAAATTAAAAATTCCTTATTTGGTGCGACTGATGCTGCAGAAATTCCTGATGCAGTTGCAATGCAGTTGGTGGATATTTTTTCTGGATACATAGACTTCCAAACTGACTTAAGACGCGGAGATCGATTACTTGTCATATACGAAGCTAATTACAGCAATGGGATTCAAGTCAATACCGGAAAGGTAATTGCTGCAGAATTATTGAACGGAGATAAAACATATCAAGCTTTAATGTATAAAGCACCAGATGGCATGATAAATTACTACTCTGCTGATGGTAAAAGTTTACACAAATCCTTTTTGAGATCTCCTTTAGAATTTACGCGCGTCAGTTCAGGCTTTAGCCTTGGGAGGCTTCATCCTATTTTAAACACGATGAGGGCTCACAAGGGTGTTGACTTTGCTGCTCCCATTGGGACAAGAGTAAAAGCCTCAGGGGATGGCATAGTTGAGTTTGCAGGCATTAAGAATGGGTATGGCAATGTGATTGTTCTTCATCATTCAAATAACATCAATACAGTTTATGGACACTTGTCCGCTTTCGCAAAAAACCTGCATCACGGTACGAAAGTTAGCCAAGGTGATGTTATCGGATATGTAGGCATGACAGGACTTGCAACTGGACCTCATCTCCATTATGAATTTCTTGTAAATGGTGAACATCGCGACCCTCAGACCGTTTCTTTACCTAGCGCCGTTCCTATTGCAAGTCAGTATCTTAATGATTTTAGATCTCAAAGTTTAGCAACGATTCAAAAGTTAAACCTCATCAACAAAAGTTATTTAGCCTCTTTGGAATAGTGGAGTCCGAGTTATTTATTGGTTTGATGTCTGGGACAAGCCTCGATGGGGTTGATGTTTCCATCATTAGGTTTTGCGATTCAAATGAAAATAAATGTGAAGTTTTACACTCACATTACTTACCTTACAGCCTTGAAATCCGAAACGAGTTATTAGCATTACATTTTTCCGGCACTAACGAACTTGAGCGAGCCGCAATTCTATCAAATCAAATTACAGAGTTATATGCCAAAGCAGTTAACCAACTTTTATCCAAATCTCTTATCGAAAGTAGCGAAATAATTGGAATTGGATGCCACGGACAAACTATTAGGCACAGACCTGAACTAGGTTTCTCCATTCAAATTTGTAATCCTTCGCTATTGGTTGAACTTACGAAAATCCGAGTAATTTGTGATTTCAGAAGCAGGGACATAGCGGCAGGCGGTCAGGGAGCCCCTTTGGTTCCAGCTTTCCATCAAGCCGTTTTTTCTAATCCTAATATCAATCGTGTGATTATTAATATTGGAGGAATATCGAACATAAGCTACCTTTCAAAATCCGGGAACTTGATTGGTTTCGATTCAGGACCAGGTAACTTGCTAATGGATAGTTGGACAAACAGGCATCTTGGCAAGCACTATGATGAATATGGACAATGGGCATTGAGCGGTTCAGTAATTGATGAGCTTCTTAGCTTATTACTCGAAGAGCCATACTTAAAACTTAGCCCACCCAAAAGCACGGGTCGGGATTTGTTTTCTCAGTCCTGGCTTGATCAATATGTCAATATTCATTTCTCGCCAAACGATGTTCAAAGAACTCTGCTGGAGTTTACGGCACTTACAATTTCTAATGCAGTTTCTTCTCACTGCAAAGAAGTTGATGAAATTTATCTTTGTGGAGGTGGTGCTCACAACACTGCACTATTTAAGTGCTTGCAGGAAATGCTACATCCTGTGAAAATTGGCCTGACAGACGAATTAGGCATCCCTATAAATACTGTTGAAGCGGCTGCTTTTGCTTGGTTGGCAAGGCAAACCATTTTGGATTTGCCTGGAAATCTTCCTCAGGTTACTGGAGCAAAAGGGTTTAGGGTATTAGGCGCAATTTATGCTTTATAGTTTTTACTTATAACAAAACCTTTATTCGATAAAAAATGACAAAACCAACTAAAGTTACACTCACCTTTGACAATGGCATTGAGCCAATTGAACTACCAATACTTTCTGGCAATCTCGGTTCTGATGTAATAGATATCCGAACATTAGGAAAGCATGGCATTTTTACTTATGACCCGGGTTTTTTATCAACCGCATCCTGTAACTCAGACATAACTTTCATTGACGGTGAAAAAGGTCTTTTGTATTACAGGGGTTATCCAATCGAACAATTGGCAGAAAACTGCGACTTCTTGGAAGTGGCATATCTCCTTATTAATGGCGAATTACCAAATGAGTTGGAAAAAAAACAGTTCTCTTCCACTATCCATCAACACACTATGCTGCATGATCAGCTGACAAATGTCTTCCGAGGGTTTCGCCGCGATGCACACCCTATGGCAGTCATGGTAGGGGTCGTTGGATCGATGTCTGCCTTCTATCATGACTCTGTAGATGTTTTAGATCCGATTCTCCGTGAAATCACTTCAAATAGGCTTCTTGCCAAAGTTCCTACTGTCGCGGCCTGGAGCTATAAATATAATATTGGACAACCATTTATCTATCCTCAAAACCATCTAAATTATGCTGAGAATTTCATGCATATGATGTTTGCTACACCATGTGAGAAATACGAACCCAATCCCGTGCTGGCAAAGGCGTTTGAGAGAATACTTATCCTACACGCTGATCACGAACAGAATGCTTCAACTTCAACGGTTCGACTTGCTGGCTCTAGTGGTGCAAATCCATTCGCATGCATCGCTGCAGGAATCGCTTCTTTATGGGGTCCAGCTCATGGTGGTGCGAATGAAGCCACTCTAAAAATGTTAGAAGAAATAGGCGATGTAAGCCGTATTTCAGAATTCATTAAACGGGCAAAAGACAAAAACGATTCTTTTAGATTAATGGGTTTTGGTCACCGGGTTTACCGGAGTATGGACCCTCGTGCGGCCATTATGCAAAGAACTTGCTATGAGGTTCTTAATGAACTAGGTCTTCATAATGATCCATTATTCAAGCTTGCTTTGGAATTAGAAAAAATCGCGCTTGAAGATGAATATTTCGTTAGCAGACGACTCTATCCTAACGTTGATTTCTATTCAGGTATAGTGATGCGCGCCATGGGTATTCCAAATTCCATGTTTACAGCGATATTTGCTCTTGCAAGAACTGCTGGCTGGATAGCTCAATGGAATGAGATGATCACTAATCCAGAAGCAAAGATTGGCAGACCACGTCAGCTTTATACAGGGAATACGCGACGCGATTTTATCCCCGTTGATAAACGATGATGTTTGGGCGAGGAGGACATCCTCCTCTTGCTCCAGAGGGTTAGGCTGAAAAAGAAGAACCACAACCACATGTCGTGGTTGCATTAGGATTACGAATCACAAATTGCGATCCTTGCAAACTATCTTGATAATCAATCTCGGCACCCACAAGGTATTGAAGGCTCATCGGATCAATTAAGAGTGTCACAGTATCCCTGACCACTTGTGTGTCATCTTCGTTAACAGTATCTTCAAAAGTAAATCCATATTGAAAACCTGAGCAACCCCCACCGCTTACGAAAACTCGAAGTTTTAAATCGGGCGATCCCTCTTCTTCGATCAGCTCTTTTACCTTCTTAGCTGCATTCTCAGTAAAAATCAATGGGCTTTGAACTTCTAACTCTGCTACAGCGTTCATAATTAACTCCTTAAATTAATGGGCATATTATCCGGCAAGATCAAAATAACATCAATCTTTGTTCGTCAATAATTTAATTTCATTCTCACCCACGTATATCAGATTACCTTCTATCACTGCTCCCGTATGCATTTCTAGAGCCTTATAGTGCACATCTCCTATGACCCTCGCTTTCGTCTGCAGTTCAACATATTCATTTGCCTGAACTGGACCAGTAACCTTACCATTAATTACAATGTGTGAAACGTTAATTGCACCCTCAATATGACCTGATTCACTTAATACCAAAGTACAAGAGGAGGAGGACTCGCTCACGTTTCCTCGAATGTAACCGTCTACTCGAAGTCCGCCAACAAACTGGATATCACCCTCTAATTTAGTTTCTGCTCCAATTAGCGTGTCGATTCGGTTCTGATAATTATTTCTATTTTTAAAAAACATAGTTACCTTTAGCTAAGATTTATTTATATGGGCAAATCGACTTGCTGAATAACTTTTGGCTGAATATTTCCATTCTCGAAGAATGCTGCTTCTACAGCGTAAGAACCAACACTTTTCTGAATACTAAAAGTCCCGTCTATTCTTTGATAGTATTTAAAATTTACCGTTATCGGCTGAATTGAATTTGGTCCATCCGACAATTCAAAAGTCAAAGGCTTATCTGACTGTTTATCCTTCAAATTCAATTTAAGGTTACCCTGAATCATTTTGTCATGTCGACCGGATTGTACAAGCAATATGTGATAAATATATTGATTTTGCTGTAGTCCCTTAGTTATTTTAAAACTATTTATTGATACTGAATTTGCTACATCCTTCTCGTTTAAGATATTTTTATAAAAGGCAATTTCTTCTTTTTGCTGGATGCTTTCATCCTGAAGTTTAACGAGTTCCTTAGCTAAATTATTTTGAGCAGCCTGCTCTACTTGTAATTGACGTTGATTCTGAACAACCTTAGCCAACAACTGACTGTTCTCATGTGCCATATTTCTCAGGTTATCAATCATCCTTGCAAAATCACCCCCCGCCAACTGCCAATAAGCAATTAAATACCCAAGCAAGATCAGTCCAAAGTTTAAAAGAGTAGACCAATACCATGGGCGTGTTGATTTCACTGCAACGGTTTTGGCCGTTGCTCCAAAATGACGCTTGAATTTTCTCGTTACTCTTTGTCTCAAAATAGTTATTTTTCTATTTTCTGATAAATAGTAATTATAAATATGGTCATCAAGGTAGCAAGGGCACCACGTTTAATCCAGCATCTTCAGGCAAACTAAACATAATATTCATATTTTGAATCGCTTGACCCGCTGCTCCCTTGACTAAGTTATCAATTACAGACAAAACCACGACAATATTACTTTCTTGCGGTTGATGAATTGCTATCCTGCATTGATTAGATCCTCTAACTGACCGCGTTTCTGGGTGACTGCCTTTAGGTAAAACATCCACAAACTTTTCACCTTCGTACCGGCTTTCAAATAGGTCTTGCAAATCAATATTAGCGTTGAGCCTTGCATATAAAGTCGCATGAATGCCACGAATCATCGGCAGCAAATGCGGCGTGAAAGTTAGTTCAACCTGTTTCTTTGCCATAATGCTTAGTCCCTGACGAATCTCAGGCAAATGTCTATGACCACTCACTCCATAGGCTTTGAAGTTATCACCGGCTTCAGCCAGTAAGGATGATACCTCAGCTTTTCTTCCCGCTCCGCTAACACCGGATTTTGCATCTGCAATCAGATAACCCGAATCAATAACACCTGACTCTAATAGGGGCATAAAACCCAATTGAACTGCTGTTGGGTAACATCCTGGATTGGCAATAAGTCTTGCATCACGAATAATATCGCGATTCATTTCAGGTAACCCATATACTGCTTCAGCTATTAATTCTGGACAGGCATGCTTCATACCGTACCACTTTTCCCAAGTATTAACATCTTTTATTCTAAAATCAGCTGCAAGATCTATCAAACGGACACCTTTATCTAACAATTCCCGTGCTTGCTGCATAGCAATTCCATTAGGAGTAGCAAAAAACACGACATCGCATCGAGTTAGGTCCGTATCAGCTGGGTCTGTGAATTCAATGTCAATCAATCCACGTAGACTTGGAAAGAGATTTTGAACTGATTGACCAACTTCACCTCTAGAGGTAATTGCTACTATCTCAGCATGTGGATGAATCACGAGCATTCTTAGCAATTCAACACCGGTGTAACCTGTTCCACCAACAATACCTATTTTTATTTTCTTCATTTTTTAAATAATTTTCTAATTGATAGAATATATAGTATCAAAAAGATACTCTTTAAAACAAAAAAGCCGCTTAAAAGCGGCTTTTTTGTTTTATAAAATAATAAAAAATTAACGCTTAGAGAATTGTTTACGACGACGTGCTTTTCTTAAGCCAACTTTCTTACGTTCAACTTCACGTGCATCTCGAGTAACAAACCCGGCTTTTGACAATGTGCCTTTGAGAGCAGCATCATAATCAATAAGTGCTCGTGTAATTCCATGGCGAACAGCTCCGGCTTGTCCGGATTCTCCACCACCGATAACATTAACTAAGATATCAAAGCTTGATTCATTGTTGGTCAAAGCGAGAGGCTGACGTAAAATCATTCTAGATGTAACACGAGAAAAATATTCATCTGCAGGTTTATCATTTACTAAGATATTACCGTTACCAGATTTCAAGAAAACACGTGCAACTGAACTTTTACGGCGACCAGTGCCATAATTGTATTTACCAATCATTGTTTATCCTTACGCTTGGCTTTTAATAACTAATGGTTGTGGTTGTTGGGCAACATGATCATGTTTCGGACCAGCATAAACTTTCATCTTGCGAAACATTGCATAACCCAACGGGCCTTTTGGCAACATGCCTTTGACTGCTTTTTCTAAAGCGCGACCTGGAAACCGGTCTTGCATTTTAGCAAAAGTCGTCGTTGAAATTCCGCCAGGATAACCAGAATGGCGATGATATTGCTTATCGCCAGATTTATTTCCTGTAACTTTGATTTTATCGGCATTGATCACAACAATGTAATCGCCGGTATCTACATGCGGAGTATAAATAGTTTTGTGCTTACCGCGTAAACGGTGAGCAATTTCACTTGCCAAACGGCCAAGCACCAAGTCTGTCGCATCTACTACGAACCAGTCGCGCTTTACTTCATGCGCTTTTGCTGAGAAGGTTTTCATCGGACTAACCAATAATCGCGGAAAAAAATTAAGACGCGGATTTTATGCCAATGCATGCTCATTTGTCAAACGATTATTCGGTATTTAAATGCCAAACTAAAAAATATACCCAGAAATATTGAAAGGCCTATCCAATTGTTATGTTTAAAAGCTTCGAAGCAGCTATCACGATCTCGATTTCTAATTAATGAAAAATGGTACAAAACGATGAGCAACGTGATTCCAATGTCTACGAAAAAAATTGTTCCCAACTGGCATTTATAACCAACATAGGTTAGCGTAATTAACATCATCAAATAACTTAATACAATTACCGGTACGTCATAGGCACCAAAAAAAATTGCTGAGGACTTGATTCCTATTTTTAGATCATCTTCGCGGTCAACCATAGCATATTCTGTATCATAGGCGATTGACCAGAAAACATTGGATAATAATAATAACCATCCGTTGCTTGGAACTTCTCCCCAAATTGCGGCATAGGCCATTGGAGCGCCAAAGCCAAATGCAATTCCCAAATAGGCCTGTGGTAAGACAAAAAATCTTTTGGTATATGGATAGGTTCCGGCTAATATTAAGGCAATGAATGATAATTTTATTACGAGCTGATCCAGAGGCAAGATCATTAGAAATGCTAGAAAGGACAGGGTAGCTGCCAATAATAGCGCTTCTTTAACTGAAACTTCGTTTATTACAATCGGTCTATTTTTTGTTCTTTCTACAAACCCATCAAAGTTTCTATCTGCAACATCGTTAATAACACAACCGGCGGAACGCATAAGCACCGTCCCCAAAACAAAAATCGCAACAATCATCCAATATGGCTTGCCATCAGATGCAAGCCAAAGTGCCCATAGCGTAGGCCACAACAATAAAAGGATACCAATCGGCTTATCTAACCTCATTAATTTCTCATAAGAATTTATTTTATGTAAAATTTGATTTAGATTCATTGGGTTAATATCTCATTTAAGAAAATCTCATTCACTAAAATACAGGAGCCATTCAGTTTAAACACCGATCTTCTTGCCCATAGGAATTTTGGAAGATTGGGCAAACTCTCTACAGCCTTTTCATGCAATATATCTCTGCAATTAAGTTTTTTGAAGGTTAATGCCGTTCGACTAACTCTGGGATCGGAAAAAAGGACCTCCCCCAAAGGCTTATTTCCTAGTCTTTTTAGACGAAACCATGGTCCCTTGATACTTGAATAAGGCAAAACACTATGAGCAAATACGACCGGCAGACCCCTTGAAATTAGAAATACATCTCTAACATATGCCTTTTGATTATGTTTGCAACCTAATTTCGACAGCTCTTCAAAACTTGCCGTTGAATTGGCTTTATTCACTAACTTGACCTGGAAATCGGAACTTATCGCCTTTAGCCTATTTGTAAGCGATCCAGTATCATTCAGCCACTTAGAATATCTTCCTGCCAGCAAAGGTTTTGTAAGCCATCGATTGCGTTTTACCTTAATATACGTTTGAATTTTCACCGAACATCTATCCCAGTTTGCATATCGATTATCATTGGCTTCCAACATATTGGATTATGAACATGCCTTATTATACCTTTACCAATTCTTCCGAATCCCCCAACCATCTCCTGATATGCATTTCCGATTCGACAGGATAATTCTTCAATAGTGAAATTGAAATTTCCTTAGCTGCTTCCAAAAGCTGAATGTCTTTTTCTAAATTTGCAATTTTCAACATTGGAACCCCACTTTGCTTGACTCCCAAAAACTCTCCAGGCCCTCTAATACTAAGATCTGCCTTAGCGATCTCGAATCCGTCATTACTTTCATAAATTGTAATTAATCTTTGCTTAGCCACCTCAGAAAGTGGATTTTGATAGATAAGTATACAAGTGCTTTTTGAGGCCCCACGACCGACTCTGCCACGCAGTTGATGCAATTGACTTAAACCCATGCGTTCAGCGTGCTCAATGATCATTAAAGATGCATTAGGAACATCTACACCAACCTCGATGACGGTCGTTGCAACAAGCAGATGAATTTCATGGTTTTTAAAGGCATGCATTATCTCCTGTTTTTCAGGCGACTTCATTCTTCCATGAAGCAGTCCAATTTTTATATCTGTAAATCTGCTTTGCAAATAGTTAAACGTTTCAATTGCAGTTTTAAGTTGAAGCGCTTCTGATTCCTCTATCAGTGGACACACCCAATAAGCTTGTTCTCCGTTGATACATGCGTGATGTACTCTTTCAAGAATTTCTTCTCTTCGCTTCTCTGAAACAAGTTTAGTTGTTATTGGTGAACGACCTGGAGGAAGTTCATCGATCACTGAAACATCAAGATCTGCAAAATAACTCATTGAAAGTGTTCTTGGGATAGGGGTAGCGCTCATCATTAATTGATGGGGTGCAATTCCATTTGGATTTTGTCCCTTTTGACGCAAAAATAGTCTTTGTTGGACGCCAAACCGATGCTGCTCGTCTACTATTATGAATCCTAATTTTTTAAATTTAACTTTTTCCTGAAATAATGCATGGGTCCCAACGACAACACTCGCACTCCCATCTTCTATAGACAAATTTGCTTCTCTGCGATCATTCCTGTTCTGGCCGCCACTAAGCCATACCGTTTTTAAATCAAGAAAATTCAACCATGTTTGTATTTTTTTATAATGTTGCTCTGCCAATATCTCTGTAGGGGCCATAATAGCAACCTGAAATCCATTTTCGATGGCCTGCAATGCTGCTATCGTCGCTACTATTGTTTTTCCACTTCCAACATCTCCCTGTAACAATCTTTGCATGGGGAATGGAGAACTCAGATCAGCTTCAATTTCATTAACAACCTTTAATTGTGCTTTCGTTAACTTGAATGGCAAATTTTCTACCAATCGTTTTACAAACGACCTAGAAGGTTTAAACGCTGGCGCAGAATTACTTTTTCGATTGATATAGTGCCGACGCATGGACAGTTGCTGTGCAATTAATTCATCAAAAATTAATCGATTCCACTCAGGAGACTCGCGTATCCCCATTTGCTCTAAATCACATGTTATCGGTGGATTGTGAATATGCCTTATTGCCAGCTCATAAGATGGAAGTCCTAATTCTTCATATATCTTTTTTGGCAATATCTCACTAAGATCACTATTCGTTAATGCCAAGTTTATGCATTTCATTATGCTGGCTTGAGTCAGCCCTGCTGTAGTTGGATAGACTGGCGTATATGTATCTTTTATAGGTGTTGACTCAGATACAATTTTAAACTTTGGATGAACCATTTCATAACCAAAAAATCCATGTCTCACTTCGCCAGACACTCGAACCCTTTTACCTTCACTTAGAATTGCTACATGACTTGGGTAGAAATGAATGAACCTTAAGAAAATATATCCACTTGAATCAGCTAACTTGAGAATAAGTGATTTACGTGGCTTATAACTTACTTCAGCCTGATAAATTTCACCTTCTATTTGGACATAATCCCCCAACTTCAAGTTTCTTATAGGAACTATTTTAGTTTCATCGAGGTATCGAATTGGAATATGAAGTAATAAATCGTTTAAATTGTATATACCAAGCTTTTTTAAATTATTAAGCTGTGGTTTGCTAATTCCCTTTATATTTTCTAAATTCCCCAGAACTCACCCTTCTAGTTCGAGAATTCCATCAGCTTCAACCATTGCTTCCCTTGGCAATGAAGCAACGCCGACCGCCGCCCTTGCTGGATATGGTTCACTAAAATATTCTGCCATTATCGCATTAACGATAGAAAAGTTCGATAAATCAGTCAAGAAAACGTTTATTTTGACTACGTTTGCTAACGATCCTCCTGCCGCTTCAGATACTGATCTTAAATTGCTAAAAACGCGGTGTATTTGCGCTTCAATCCCTGTCTCTAACTTCATGGTTTTAGGATCTAACCCAATTTGTCCTGAAAGGTAAACTGTGTTGTTGATTCTAACTGCCTGTGAATAGGTTCCTATCGCCTGAGGTGCATTTTCCGAATGGATAATCTTTTTTATCATGAGTGCTCTTTCTTTAATTTCATGTCAATTACTGAATTCTTTGTTCTTGCCCCACCCCTTTTACGCGATTAATTCTAACCACGTCAGGTATCTTGCGAAGTCGTCTCATCAGGTCTGCCAAATGAACCCGATTCTGAACTTGAACTGTGAATATAATATTGGTATAGGTACTATCATCAAGTTCTTCCATAGAAATATTATCTATATTTGAACCTGCTTCTGCAATTCCTGCAGCAATCTTAGCGAGCATACCTCTCTTATTAGCAGCTGCTAATTTTAAGTTAACTTTGAATAACCTTTTTGTATCTGGATCCCATTCAACATCCAACCACTTTTCCGGATCTACTCTAAACTTTCTAATCGCCAGACAATCATGAGTATGGATTACTAAACCCTTATCTTTATTGATGAACCCCAGTATCGGATCGCCTGGTATTGGACGGCAACATTGGGCAAACTGAACTGCCATGCCTTCTGAACCTCTAATTGTTATCGTTCCCAAGGGTTTATTTGGATTTTTTGAATGCCGCTCTATGTTATCTTCACCCATGGCCAGTAATTGATGGGCTACCATGACATTTAACCTTTTTCCCAAACCAATATCCGTAAGAATTTCTTCCTTGTTTTTAGATCCATAATCTCGAAGCAGCTTCTGCCAATGACTATCATCTATCGTCAAAGGATCTTTATGGAGTGCTCGTAATGCTTGGCTAAGGAGACGCTCACCCAGTTGTGCAGATTCTTTTGATTGCATTGTTTTAAGAAAATGCCGTATGTGCGCTCGTGCCTTCCCAGATACTACGTAGTTTAGCCAGGCCGGATTAGGATGAGCATGAGCGGCAGTAATTATTTCAACATGGTCACCGCTGTGCAATTCTGTTCTTAAAGGGGCTAATTCTTGATTGATTTTTACTGCGACACAGCGGTTACCGATGTCTGTATGAACCGCGTAGGCAAAATCAACAGCGGTAGCTCTTTTTGGTAAAGCCAGAATTTTTCCTTTAGGAGTAAATACATACACTTCGTCTGGAAACAAATCAACTTTAAAATGTTCAAGGAACTCGAGTGAATCCGTGGTCTCACTTTGAATCTCCAATAGCCTTTGCAACCATTGATGCGTTTGTTGCTGAAGTGCCGTGAGATGGGCATCTGTCGTTTTATATAACCAGTGCGCCGCAACCCCTGCCTCAGCAATACTATGCATTTCTGTACTGCGTATTTGAACTTCTATTGGAGTGCCGAAAGGTCCAAAGAGTGTAGTATGAAGAGACTGGTATCCATTCGCTTTTGGAATGGCGATGTAATCTTTGAATTTTCCGGGAATTGGTTTATAAAGACCATGTAAAACACCTAATGTGAGATAACATGTCGATAGATCTTTGACTATCACTCGGAATCCGTAGATATCATAAATCTGAGAGAATGTGACCGTTTTTCCGAGCATTTTCTTATAAATGCTGTATAGATGCTTTTCGCGACCAGTCACATCCGCTTCTATATGCATTTCTTTAAGTTTATCTTTTATAGACTCAAGTATCTTTCCAATGACTTCTTTTCTGTTTCCTCTTGCCGACAGAATCGCTTTTGAAATTACACCATAGCGCATCGGATATAAATATTTAAAACTCAGATCTTCTAGTTCTTGATAAATATTATTCAGACCCAGTCTATTAGCAATGGGAGCGTACACCTCCATAGTTTCTTTTGATATGCGCTTTTGTTTCTCAACTTTCATCACATCAAGAGTCTGCATGTTGTGTAATCTATCTGCCAATTTCACAAGTATCACCCTTACATCTTGTGACATCGCCAAAAGCATTTTTCTGAAATTTTCTGCTTGAGCTTCTGTAGCACTTTGGAATTCGATCTTATCAAGTTTCGAAAGTCCATCGACAAGTTCGGCAACCTGCTTGCCAAATTTCTCACTTACTTCTTGCTTGGTTATCCCAGTATCTTCTACCACATCATGAAGCAGCGCCGCTATGATGGTAGGTACATCAAGATGAAGTTCAGCAAGAATTACCGCAACAGAAACAGGATGGGATATGTATGGTTCACCACTTTTTCGCATCTGGCCCTTGTGGGCCTCTGAACTGAAACGGTAGGCTTCCCATATTTGGTCAATATCTTTAGATTTTAGGTACTGCTTCAATATCAAGGTAAGCTGTGAGTCCTCACTATCTGCTGGAAGTAGTGGAGGAAGTACTTGTTTTACATAATTCGCCGTTTGTTTGGCGTTAGGATGTGACATGTATCACAATTACCTTCAATAAATATAAAATAAATATTGCTGATACTAAGTTACGATTAAGCATGCCCTCTATTTAAAACTTCCAGCCCTACTTTGCCAGCAGCTATCTCCCTCAAAGCCAATACTGTTGGCTTATCCTTATGACCATGAGTACTTACCAAAGGTTCAGAGCCGTTGGCCAACTGTCTAGAACGGTAAGCTGCAACTAACGTCAATTGAAATCGGTTTGGGATTTTTTCTAGACAATCATCTACTGTAATACGTGCCATATTGGAATTCCTTTTAAATTAACGTATTTATTAAGTCTTTATGTTGATTCAACTGCTTTTCACATTTAAGCCGCTGGCATCTAACAATAGCCATCAAGTCCTGCAGTGCAGTTTCAAAATCATCATTGATTGTAACATAATCAAACTCTGAGACATGGCTCATCTCTTCTTTAGCTACTGACAAACGTTTGGAAATTACTTCGGCTGAATCTTGACCCCTTGAATTTAAACGTTCATTTAACGAACTCATTGAGGGTGGCAGAATAAATATGCTTACTGATGATGGATACAATTTCCTAACCTGCTCCGCTCCTTGCCAATCTATTTCAAGAATAACGTCAAATCCATCTTTAAGGGTCTTATCTACCTCCTTTTGGGATGTACCGTATCGTGAACCATGAACATAGGCACTTTCTAAAAAATCGCCGTTTTCCAACATCTTTAGAAAAATAGCATCCTCTACAAAATGATAATGAACCCCTTGCAACTCACCGATTCTTGGCTGACGAGTAGTGTATGAAACCGAGAGTTTTACTCGATCATCTAGTTTCAATAGAGCGCTTACTAGGCTCGTTTTTCCGGCACCGGAAGCAGCTGTAATAATAAATAAATTTCCTGGATACATTTAATTTAGGGAAAAAATTGGTTTGAAAGGTAATCTAAAAGTCTATCTAAAGTCATCTAAAACTTAATGAACTGGTTGAAGATGTCTTTAATCCTCTTTTTGATACCCAATTATAAGCCAGTAAGAAAAATTTAAGTGAATTCTCAAATCGTTAAATTAAAAATTTTTATCCTTAATGGTCATTTTGGTTATTAGACTCGAAATTTTCATAAATAAGTCATAAATCATAATACGTTAAGAAAATTCAACTTATCTGAATTCATTTTTTTATTTAAATAAAATTACATAGTTTTCAT
>CAIPBJ010000127.1 GCA_903863255.1 uncultured Methylophilaceae bacterium | reverse complement strand
TGCAATTGAGGGAACTTGAGCGTAATATTTCCAAACAAATCAAATTCCAGTTTGAAAACAGAAATTTGAACACTCAAGTTTTACTGAAATTCATAAAAATGAATTTTGCAGGTTCGACTAAGAAATTTGGCTCTGGAATTATTTGCGATCAGGTTTTAGTAAATATTTTGGCAGGAGGAATATCAGAGCAGAAGAGTATTGAAGCTTATCTTGAAGAGGAATTGATTCGCAAACGGGTATGGCAGTCAAATGACTGGTTGATTTATGACCGAATGCTAACAAAAGCTGCGAAAAATATATCTCACTTTATTGGCCAAGTAATAAAGTAATATTTATATGAGCCATTAACGTCTAATATCCTCAAATGTAACTTTAATATGCATCTTTGTACTTTTTGCTTGTATGGGTAGTAACAGTTTATATAAATATTGACTGTATTTATACATTTTCTGAGTTAGATTTTGCTCGATGGTCGTTTGATTTAATATTGTGGGTTGAGTCAAACTGATTTGGTATATTTCTCCTAATGGGTTTAGGCCATAAAAGGAGCTACCTAATGCAATGCTCTCATCGAAAGTTATGTCGGACGTGACATGAATTTTGAAATCGCAATCAGGTATTTCGATTCCTTCCGAGGCGTACGTAAGCTCTATAAAACTTGAGTCGTGAATTGTTTCGGAGATTTTATTCAGTTCAAACAACTTATTATTTGAAAAAATATTCCTTTGTTGTAAATAATCATACCAAAATAAATTCAATTCATAAGAAAAATTCAAATTGTGATATCCAATTTCATTTTGTAGGAAAATCAAGAAATCAATATAAAGATCTCTACTTATATACCTATCTAGCCAGAAAAGGATTTCTTCTTTTTCGCATTCAAATAACACGAAAAAATTATCTGGTATCAATCGATGTCGATTTTGATTTATCCCGGTTGGGAATAAAAAAGATTGTGGAGGCTGATATCCCAACTCTAAAATGATTTTATGAATTACGTAAAAGAATAATATCGGTTTCGGATGCCAGTTATCTGTAAAAAACTTCACGCCATTTTTTGGGTTTTCAATTAATTGGCATAGTTTTATGCATGAATTACGTTCTATTTCCTTGAATTTTGAGAGTGAGTCTTCATAAAATTTCAATTTATACGAGTCTTTATTTGTAATGTACTCATCAAGTGAATAAAATAAAGCCTCTCTGAAATGATTATGCGGAGGGACCCACAAGCCGTCAAATCTCCAAAATGCAAGTCTGTAAACTATACAGTGATTAGAAACGTATCTAGTTATGAAATCAAAGGTATAGTGTTCTATTGATCTTACGTCCTGTGTAATAACTATATCGCTACTTTTTAAAAAATCAATGTAATTAGCCGGCGGGTTGTGGTATGTCGAAATCTTTATGATTTGACAATCTTGCATTAAAAGCTTGTTAGTTGAAAAGTATCTAATCATTTCATCGCTTGCGCAATTCATAACAATAAGAATTCGGTATTTCATTTTTATAAAAGACTTTTGAGTTTGTTATAGGTTAAGATTTATATTTTTATGACCTAGGGCGGGGGCTGAACTATGAATCGCTGTTAACTCCAATCTTGAGTATCAAAAGGAAAGACTTTTAGATGACTACCTGCAGTCGAGTTAAGTATTTTTACGTTATTCGCCGTACATATTTCTTTTAAGATTGAATATTGATTAATCATTCTTAATTGAATGTCTTTTAGTCCAGGCCATCCTATTCCATATTTTTGTAAACTAGTTTTCAATCCGATATTGTTTTCTTTTTTTTCTGAGTAGGCATGAGGCCAGTTCCAGTCATTTTCAAACATTTCTTTGCTCATTGACAAAATATCGTGATCAATACCGTGAAGGTAAATATTTTTGAAACCACAAAACACGCCTAAGATGATGCATATATTTAAAACGTTTTGTGCAATTGGTTTTATTTTTTTTGAAATATCAAACGAATACTCCTTGGAATTATCGAAGTCATAGTAATAGTTATCTACCTTTTTATAGAGACGTTCATTTTTCCTCATGATTTCTATAAATTCGATGGGTGCGAGTAGGGTAGTTTTAGAAATATTGAGCCCTAAGTGATCGAGCAATGGTTGACTGTACTTGTCTGGTTCCTCGTAGTATAGAGGGTCTGCAAGAACAATGAAATTAGGATTGAAGGTATTTAATTTCTCAATTAGATAAAATTCGTTGACGCACACTGAAAATCCGTTTGCAATTTTTTTTAAATCTACTTTCCCTAGAGATGGACCGTTTCCTAATATGTGAAGCGTTTCGTTTGGGTAGAGATTCTGTATTTTTTTATTTTTACGTAGAATATTTTCATGGCTTATATTCATAATCTTGTGGCTTAGATATTTCATGAATTATTAATTATTAAATGGTTTTGAACTTACGGAGCGTATCACCTTATTACTAAATTTTTAATCAATAATCCATCATGTAAGGTAATCATTTCCTGTTGTAAAGGGGTTTAGGGGCGGGATTTAATCTGTCGATAGCAAGGTGCTGATTTGGTTTGAAAAGGTCGACTATTTTCGCTGATTGTAAGAGCAAATTTATATAATGCCCCACTGAATCCCAACTCAGGTCATAATAATGGAAGGATTATGAAATGAGTGCAGTTCTTTGACCGCTTGAACCACGACATCTTGATAGACCGGTTGAGCAAACGAATCAAAGACGTGGGAGTAATCCGACTCGTTAGAGTCTACCCCAATAGTGGCATCATGATAAACGGGGTGATCAACGACCGAGATGAAGGGGTAATCATCCCTTTTTGCAATGGATTCAGAAGTAGAAACTTATGCAGCGTTGGCTAAGTGCTGCTTTGGTGTGAAACCATCCAACGCCATGTGTGGACGATGATGATTGTAAGACCACATCCAATGGGTTGCAAAGTCTTGAACTTCACTCAGACTATTCCAGTAATACTGCGATAGCCACTCATACCTGACAGTCCTGTTAAATCTTTCAATATAAGCATTTTGCTGA
>CAIPBJ010000126.1 GCA_903863255.1 uncultured Methylophilaceae bacterium | reverse complement strand
GGAACCTGATCCCCGATTGACCAGATCCCCAACTAGCCAAAGACTGTCATGCTTGTAATCAAACCCTATTTCAGCCAGCAAGTTCCGAAAGGAATGATAGCAGCCTTGGATATCACCTATTGCATAAATTGCCATAAAAAAAGACCCCTATAGAAAGGAGCCTTTCAGTTAAGGAGCCTTGAAGCTCGCACCACTTTGATTTGCCATGTAAGCAATCGCACGTGCAATTTCAACGTCGCTAAGGGCCGGGTTCCCGCCTTTAGCCGGCATCATCTTGTAACCCTTGTTAGCATGATCTTTCAAGGTGTCATAACCTTGAGCGATTCGAGGAGCCCAGGCAGCCTTGTCACCAATCTTTGGTGAACCAAGTGCACCCACCGCATGGCAGGCAGAGCATACTGCGCCAACGACCTCCTCACCGGTCTTGCCGCCAGAAGCAGCAGAGTTGTCAGCCACTTTGACTGGGGCTGGTGCTGGAGTTTCAGCCTTTGCTGGTGCTGCAGCAGGAGACGAATCGGCTGGGCTTGCTGCAGCAGGCGTTGCTGCTGCAGCTGGTTTAGGCGGCGTAAATTTGGCACCGGACTGATTGGCCATATAAGCAATCGCATTCGCAATCTCGCCATCCGTCAGTTCTGGATTGCCGCCTCGTGGAGGCATGGAACGGATTCCCGAGATCGCATGCTTGATAAGCGTCTCATAGCCCTGTTTGATTCTCGGTGCCCATGCTGCCTTATCGCCAATCTTTGGCGAACCAAGTGCGCCCACCGCATGGCATGCAGAGCAAACTGCGCCAACGACTTCCTGACCTGTTTTATCTACATGAGGGCCCGATTCGACAGCTGCGACTTCGACCACCGCAACCGGTTTGATTCTATCCAGAATTTGCTGGTCAGCAACAGCCGGTGAACTATCAGCAAGATGGTTGGCATCCACTGTAAGAAATAATTTTGCAATCATCACTATCACCAGAGTTGGCGCAATCAGTGCTCCAAGAATGGCTAGTACAACTTGAAGGCCCGTTGTTTTCGGGAAATCGTAACCGTGTTCGCTCATGACAATCCATTCATAAATATTAGTTATGAGAGATTATACTTCTAAGCGCTTCACGGTAAAAGGACAAGACACCCCCTATTTGCTATAATCTGGGCGAATTTGTAATTTTATTTCAAATCATGCGCGCTCGTAGCTCAGCTGGATAGAGTGTTGGTTTCCGAAGCCAAAGGTCGTGGGTTCGACTCCCGCCGGGCGCGCCAATCATTTACAAATGTGGGCACCTGATTTGAATGCCCAGTTTTGTCTTGGATCATTTCGGAAGAAGCTATTAATGCAGAATAACTCCCTGTCACTCTAGCCGTGTTATTCACGACGACGATCCGGTCTACAAGAAGATTCAGATAGTTCTTAGCCAATACGTTGTCTTTGGACAGCAGTTTTTGCCGGAGCTTCTGACTGAACCTTTCAATCTGACTCGCCCTTAGGGGTTCAATAGGAAGATTAGATTCCCGTCGCGCATTCACGAGCTCGGTCATCAGGGCTTCCTTCGACGTCTTGAGTTGTTGGACTCTTCGTTGCGTGACTTCATCCAGTTCCAGAATGCCTGTCTCGATGGCGTCGATCAGGCGTTGTTGACGTTCCTCGATTTGCTTGAGTTCCCGACTTAAGTTATTGATGCGCTCGTGGTGATTCTCCTGGGAATTCCTTTGCTTTTTCCGGAGCTCCGCCATCATGTTTTGCAAACGGTCTGGGGCAAAAGCTTTATCAGCCAATTGGTGAAGCACCTGCTCGTTTGTTTTTTCCATTGGCAAATTACCACTGGTGCATGCCTGATTGCCTTTACTATGTCGGCTCGAGCACTTGTAATATTTGTAACGTCCTCCTTTGCCTGTAGCTACTGTGAGAGCACCCCCGCATACTCCACACTTAAGGAGCCCTGTCAGTAGCGTCGGGGAGTTGGTTTGCCTGGGTGGGGTCTTCTCTGGAGAACGGGATTCACGTCGCATCCTGACTTGCTCAAACAAGACCGCATCGATAATTGGTGGGATGGAGGTCTTGACCCATTCGTCGGGCGGACGTTTGGTCCGGGATTTGGAATCAATCACATCGAAGTAATAATCGCCCCTGTACAGCGTATCCGTCAGGACTGCATAAAGCTTCTGCAACCGCCATGGATTGCCTCGCATGAGGAGTCCCCGTTGGTTGAGGTGCATGGCGATCTCCTTAAACCCCATGGACTTCCCCTGATACCCATTGAGATAAAGGGTATAGGCCAGGCGCACGACCTCGGCTTCTGTCTCATGGATGACCAGTTGTTTCTTCTTGCGTCCACGGCTACCAGTAACACCAGTTGATACCGCCTGATACCCATAGGGCGGGCGGGAGCCGTTGAAAAATCCCTGACGGGCATTCTCCTTCATGGCACGTGAGGTATGTTTTGAATTCTCTTTCGACTGATGTTCGTCAAACAGGTTGATGATGCGACGCATCATCTCGCCGCCGGCGTCGTCACTCGTAGGCTGGGTGATGGAAATGACCTTGACCTGGTTCTTCTTGAGTTTGCGTTCATAGACTCCGAACTCGATCCCGTCCCTGAAGAAGCGTGACAAGCTATGGATGATGATGGCGTCGAAAGAAACAGGCTTTTGCATCGCATCCTGGATCATTTGCTGGAATACTGGACGTTTGTCATCGGTGGCCGAAGCTCCCGGTTCGATATACACATGAATCACCCGGTGACCGTTCATCTTGCACCATTCCTGCATCTGTCTTACCTGGTCTGGGATGGAGAGGTCATTATCCGCCTGACGGGTCGTGGACACCCGGGCATAGAGCACAACGTTCATAAAGCGTTCTCCTTCTTAATGGAATGGCACGGTTTCATCCATGTTATCCGTTTTCTGTTCGAGAGATTCAAGCGAGGTTTCCTCGTCAAGCAGCTCCTGCCAACAAGTGCTCAAGGCCGACCAAAGGAGGTCAATCTCTTCCCGCTGAACGGGAAGTTCAGCAAAGGTGCTCTTAAAACAAATTTCGATATCTGCTTGAGGGTCGTGCTGCATCTTCAGTCCGTGCTTCCCGGAGAGATGCGTCAGTGATCATTGAAGTGACGTGCTCTCTCCGATGTCTTCATCGTTAAGGAAAGCACGCACCGAGGAATTCATTAAACTAGAAACTTCTGGTCACCCTATCGGCCAGTAAAATCGGGTGGGTTACCTAAAGGGGCAACGGGTTCTGCAAGGCGTGGCTGCTAGAACCTTGGAAATAATCTAACGAAACAGGAAACCTATGTCAAGAGAAATATGCAATTAAAAACAGAGGGATACAAAGATTAGAATCAAAAAAGGAAGTACCTTAATACCTCAAAGATACCACCTTTATACCTCTTAGATACCACCTGAAAGGTACCCTAAACGAACCTGAACGCAATTCACAAACTAGTCAAATTATACCGTATTACCTAGCTTTGAAAGATTGCGTTCTAAAGCAAGGTTAATATTTGATATGCTTAAATTAAAAAAGTTATT
>CAIPBJ010000125.1 GCA_903863255.1 uncultured Methylophilaceae bacterium | reverse complement strand
TTTAAACTATTGTTTTATATATATTTATTAGAGTTATTAGCGTCCAATGGAGTCCAATAGATTCCAAGGTGGAACATGCTTTTAACTTGCTACGAACCAAGGGGTAATGAATCAATTCTCTTTAATCTTTAAATCTTACCTGTTTCAAAAAAATTAGAGCTCATAAAAGTTTATTTATTTCTTAAATTAATATAGCCTACCAAGTAAAATATAAATTTTTAATAAGACATGAACGCTGACGATTTAAATAAGCTAGTTAATTTTCAAATGCCATATGGAAAATACAAGGGAAAACTGATTGCTGACTTGCCTGGGAATTATTTGAATTGGTTCGCGCGGGAAGGTTACCCTAGTGGGGAAATTGGAAGACTATTGGAATTGATGCAAGAGATCGATCACAATGGTCTCAAATATATACTTGACCCTCTTCGTAAATAATATTTAGCGTGGTTTTCTTACTTCACTTACCAGGCCTAACTTATGATGGAACATGAATGCTCCAATTGATGTAGTTCTTTTAATCTCAGAAACCAATTTGGTTTCGTTGCGCACTTAATGAGCATTTTTTATCAAAAATTTAGGATGTATATCGAACTAGTACGATATCTTAATATTCTTGATTTTCTGATTAAAAAACCAAGTTCAGATTCGGGGTCTCGCATTTCCTCGATTCATTCTATTTATCGCTTTTAGTCTCACAGTCTGAGTTTCTATTTCACTTGGCTTGACTTTGAATCCGCTACTACCATAACGCTTTTTCCCATAATGAAAGGTTGCCGTTTCATCAGTGGCATGGCCCATAAGTGCAGCTATCTCAACCAAGTTTAGACCGGAAGATTTTGCGTCAGCACAGAATTGGTGCCTTGAACTGTAGAGGGAAGGATATTTTGTTCTATTTTTGAAAGTTAATCTCGTGAGCTTATGAATTGTTTTTCTAACGCCTTCGTAAAAAACATGCCATTCTTCATCGCTTCCTGAAAATCTAGCTGCAATTTTTATTTGTTTTTTAATGACCTTTAATTGTTCCAGACTAAATTCTGAAATGTCTAAATGTCTATATTGTCCATTGGCCCTTTGATTGGAGTTTTTTCCATTCTTAACCTCAAGGACTAATTTTCCATTTAAATTCCCAATTTTTGCGCTTCTCCATTCAGATGGACGAAGACCGACAAGCAGATTTGCCTCCATCCATGCTATTGACTTTTTGACCCATTTTCCCCTTATTTTCTCGGAATTCTCTTTCATCTTTTTCATTTCATCAACTTTTAACTTCTTTGCTTTTTGGTTTGAGGTTCGACCCCGCGGCACATCTTCTCCTGTCTCGGAAAAATGAGATGACTGCATCGCCATGATCCTGGATATTTCAATTTGCAAATTTGAGTCAAATAAAGCTTCGCGATCATTCTTCTTCTGTAATGCAATCAAAAATTCCCTCGATGAAGCAATGTAATAACGTCGGCTAGCTGGCATCAATTTTGGCAAGAGTTTTTCAAACCAATCTAGGAATTTCTTTGGCTCCAACTTATTTGCTTCCAACACCAACTCTTTAGCAGCCCTCTTCCATAACTGATATCCACGATAAAGATATTCATCGATGGTTTTCTGTGTTTTACTCATAAAATATATTATTCCCCCCGTTACTGTCCATAACTATACACCCATTTATTCTGTTTGATAGCCTGACTAAAAAATAAAATTCAAAGTCTAAATTCAAATTAATATTCTTGGATCACATTGAAAAACAGAGATGTTAATTAGAATCTGTGCGAATCAATTCAGAATGAATTGAAAATTGAAACCTTATATTATTTGGCTACTTATCCAATATTTATTAAACATTTAACAGACTCTCCAGAATAAGTAAGAGTAACCAGATTCTAGTTTCATCATCTTAAGAAATAGCTACCTGTTTGATACATGTTGTGAAAGTAAAATTGACAATGCCTGAGTGCTCAATTAAAACAACTGTCTGGTAATTTCAATTAATGAACCAAAAGTCAGAATCACAAGAGCTAGAAAAGACAAACCAAAACCACCTTCTCGTTTTTTAGCCTCTTTGCAGTAAGCTACTGCATACCAGATCCGTCCTATCAGCCATAAAGCTCCTAGAATACTGCCCCAGGTCGTACTCACGTAATAAGAAAATAGCCAAAGGGCAGGAATGAACACTATCGCATTTTCAACAGTATTCATCTGGGCTCGGAAAGCCAAATCAAATTTTGGGTGCCCGGTTGTGGCAGGGGCATCGATCTTGTATTTGGATCTCGCCTTACCCACATTGAAAGAAACACCTAATAACAAGATCAATGTTAAGCCAGTAATTAGAGAGGTTAGATGAAAATCCATGATATTTCCTTTTGAGTGATCAAGTTGAATTCATTTTAATTATAAGCCGTCTTAGACTTAATTTTATTCCAACTGTGAGCTAAAAGACTTGATCATTTAACCAGAACTTAACTTTCTAATTCTTGTCATTGAATAGTAATTAAAAATTAAGGGAAATCATGTATCTAAATAGTTGCTTATACCCGTTCGCCATTTCTCTGTTAGCCGTTCTTTGGCTTTTCATCACAACGGCTTCATTGAGTCAAAACATCAAGCCGAATTCTTATGCGATTGAAATGGATTCAATTCTAAAAGCGTATAAACAAAATGTGACTGCCCTGACCAGTTTCGCACTATTTTTACCCTCATTATGGATCTATGCATCATTCTTAAGTACAAAGGGTGCAGGTGATTCCGGACTCATCTGGCTGGTTGCGAGTTCCTTTGATACTTACGTTCAAATTAAATGTCCCAATCGCAAACGCTGGGGATATCTTATTGCTTTATTGGCCATAGGTGGTCTGTGGCTGGGTGGTGCTTACGGATTATTTGTTGGCTATAAAATTCATGCCTAAAACAAAAATCATCATTTTCGATAATCGTTGTCGCCTCTGTTCAAAAGAGATTGGCTATTACCAGTCAGTCTCAGGCAGTGATGCTTTTTTATGGTGCGATCTACATGAAGAATCAAACCTTCTGGAAAGATACAATATCAGTCGCGAAGAGGCTTTAATGGCTTTGCATGCAATCAATGAACAGGGCCATATATACAAAGGCGTTGATGCTTTTTTAGTGATCTGGCGTGAACTTCCCTATTGGCGAGTTCTGGCTTCAATCATTAATTTTCCTATCATCTACCCATTAGCCAAAGTGGCCTACAAATTGTTCGCCAATTGGCGCTATCATCGCTTAACTTATTGTGAGATCAAATAATTGAAACTAGTTAACTTCATACTTTTTCAAGTCGGTTGGTTTGCCTGCATTCTATCGGGATCCCATCAGCAACCATTACTTATGATAGGTATAGCTTTTCCTATCCTAATTTTTCACATCATAAAAGCACCCGCTAAAGACAACGCGATCAAATTGATTCTTATCATTGGCCTGTTAGGATTCATATTTGATAGTTCATTCAATTATTTCCATCTTATCGATTATAAAAACCACGGGGTCGTTCCTTTTTGGATCGTGATACTTTGGGCATTGTTTGCCTCGACATTGAACTTATCCATGCGGTGGTTAAGGTCCAATCTGATTCTTTCGACAGTTTTTGGTTGTATAGGCGGCCCTCTATCCTATCTGGCAGGTGAAAAATTAAATGCCATTCATATCGCAAATGACGCATCTTTAATTATTTTAGGCTTCGGTTGGGCGTTTGCCGTTCCTTTTTGCTTTGAACTCGCTAAAAGATGGGATGGGTATCCAGCAATTCCCCGCTCGAATCAACCCTGATTCGTCGAGAACGTGACTGAGTAAAGGTAGGCATTGACCAGCATGAATTCAGCAAACTTTAAAAAACTCATTTTATTGCTGTCCTTCTTTTCTAATGCTTCCATGGCAAAGGAATGGAGTTTCGATGTATACGCCGATGGAAAAAAGATTGGCGAACATTCATTTAGCCTTACTGAATCGGGCCCATATAATCATCTCATCAGTAAAGCCGATTATAAAATCACCCTCTTTAATATTCCCATTTATCGATATCATCATGTTTCTGATGAACTCTGGAATAAAGACTGTTTAATTTCGATTACCTCTTCAACCCAGGATGGACGTGAGGATTATAAAGTCAGGGGCGAGACAACGAATAACGTCTTTGAACTTAGAGAGCCGGCACAGGAATCCTTTAAACAAGAATGTCCCATGACCTTCAGTTACTGGAATCCTGAGATGTTGAATCAAACAAAGTTACTTAATGTGCAAACCGGAAAATACATCGAGGTAGAAATCAAGAACCTGGGGAAAGAATCCATTCAGGTAAAGAATGAATCCATAGAAGCCGACAAATTTAGCGTAACTGGCAGAAAAATTAATCTTACGTTATGGTATAAAGATAATAAAGAGTGGTTAAGATTGCAGGCGGTGACCCCTGACAATCATCATATTAGCTATGAACTCAAGCAATAGAGTACTTGACCACTCATTATTAATACATTCGACAACTTTTTTTCATGCCATAATCGCTGATGCAAAATATTATATCCATTAAAAATCTCTCCAAAGTCTATCAGTCTGGATTCCACGCTCTCAATGAGATCAATCTAGAAATACATAAAGGTGAGATATTTGCACTTTTAGGGCCTAATGGTGCTGGAAAAACAACCCTGATCAACATCGTCTGCGGGATTGTCAACCCAAGCAGCGGGCAGGTATTAGTCGACCAACGGGATATTGTTAAGGATTATCGTGAAGCACGATTCTTAATTGGTCTTGTCCCTCAAGAATTAACCACGGACGCATTTGAAACGGTCTGGAATGCTGTCTCTTTCAGCCGCGGCCTGTATGGCAAACCTAAAAATCCAGAATTGGTAGAAAGAATCATCAAGCAATTATCCTTATGGGATAAAAAAGACAATAAAATCATGACCCTTTCAGGGGGAATGAAGCGAAGGCTTCTCATTGCCAAGGCACTCTCGCACGAACCTCAAGTGCTGTTCCTCGATGAACCTACAGCGGGCGTTGATGTAAATTTAAGACAGGATATGTGGAATTTAGTTAAAGAATTAAAACAATCAGGCGTCACGATAATCCTGACAACGCACTACATTGAAGAAGCTGAGGAAATGGCAGATCGAATCGGCATTATCAATAAAGGACGCATCCTTCTTGTTGATGAAAAGAAATCCCTAATGACCAAATTAGGTAAAAAGGAACTGATACTTGACCTTCATTCGCCAATTGATGAAATCCCCAACAAACTTGAAGTGTATAACCTCATTCTTTCAAAAGATAAAAAGTCCGTCACTTTTACTTATGATGAAAATAACAAGGGCGTCGGCATCGCGGAACTCCTGAAGGAGTTAGCTAACGAAGGCATTCAATTCAAAGACTTGCAAACCAAACAATCTTCTCTGGAGGACATATTCCTGAGTCTCGTGGATTCGGATAAAAAACAATCATGATATTAAATACTCATGCAATCAGGGCGATCTTCAAATTTGAGATGTCTCGAACCCTGCGCACGTTCATGCAAAGCATCGCCTCGCCGGTCATTTCAACCTCCCTCTACTTCATTGTCTTTGGGTCGGCGATTGGATCGCGGATTACAGAAATAGAAGGTATCAGTTACGGCGCGTTCATCGTGCCTGGCTTGATTATGCTTTCATTGCTTACCCAAAGTATCTCCAACGCCTCTTTTGGTATTTATTTCCCCAAGTTCAGCGGAACCATCTATGAACTGTTGTCCGCTCCGGTTTCACCATTCGAAATTATTGTCAGCTATGTAGGCGCAGCTGCCACCAAATCCATCATACTTGGACTGATTATTCTGGCTACTGCAGGGTTATTTGTCCCCCTGCAAATCATGCACCCCTTTTGGATGTTACTTTTCTTGATCCTGACCTCGGTAACATTCAGCCTGATAGGATTTATCATAGGCATCTGGGCCGACGGATTTGAGAAACTACAGGTCATCCCTTTGGTGATCATTACGCCGATGACCTTCCTAGGGGGCAGCTTTTACTCAATCTCAGTTTTACCAGCCTTTTGGCAAAAGGTCGCATTATTAAATCCAGTCGTTTATTTGATAAGCGGATTTCGATGGAGCTTCTATAATATTGCTGACGTCAATATTTGGATAAGTTTGGGAATGACCTTCTCATTTTTAGTTATTTCGATGCTGATCGTGTTTTGGATATTTAAAACAGGCTATCGCCTAAAATCATAATGTTAAATTCCAAACCGAAGCCGAATGGAAAGGTTTTGTAATTCATTCCCAATGCTTGGATGTAAGAATACTTTCCAGAACAAGAATCCATACTTCAAATAAATCCATATCATTATGCTTGATGAAATCGACCTAGATTCCTGATGGATACGCATCTGAAGTTAAAAAGCTCCTCCAACCGCCATATGAACTAATGTCCTTGGCATGTTCTGTCGCATAGTTTTCGCAAAGGAATCCCTGCACCCATACCCCATCGACCAATTCGATACGTCCAATACCCAATGGGGCTGGGATAGCCGCGACTAACGCTCCATATTTCTCTAATTTCAATTCCCACACCTCCAGGGCTATCCTCGAACCTCCTGACTTTACTCTCACCATTCCAGGGCGGGTTGGTTTGAACTCAGACAAGTAGAAAAGCTTGTAGTCGGGAGAGGTCGTCGTCTCTTGAACGAGTTTTCCATCAAGATTGATCAATTGCTGATTGAGAGGCAAGCCGCTCATATGGGCACCGCATACTGCTACCTGAACTAAATCACTCATAAGAACTCCGGTAAAAAACGACCCTGTCTATATCGGGTCAGCCTGATTGAGATTAAATTTCGTGGCCAGCTCCAACAGGCTCTCATCACTGAAAGCCGGTGCGGCAATGGTCACGCCGAACGGAAGACCGCTGCTTTGGAACCCGGCAGGCAATGCGATCGCCGCAAGGTCTAGCAAATTCATGAAGTTGGTGTAATACCCCAAATTACTATTCGTTCGAACAGGTTCGGCCTGAACCTCCTCTATGGTGTATATGGTTCCGGCAGTGGGAGTAAGAAGGACATCGATCTTCTCCCATACCGGCTCATTCAAACGCTGAAGCGCTTTCAGCCGATACTGGGCAGCATAAGTATCTGCCGCGGAGAATCGAGTAGCACCGCTTATGATCTGACGGGTAACGGGAAAAAGTGCTTCTGGCCTGCTTTCAATGAAAGGCCTTATCGCCGCATACCGTTCAGCGACCCAGGGACCCTCGTAGAGCAATCGAGCAGTCTCAAGAAATGGCTCAAAATCGATCACTACTGGTTCACCTCCAAGGGATCGCATCCTGGAAACGGCATCGCTGAAAAGTTTGGGTGTTTCAGTGTTTCCGAAGAATTCAAGCTGCCCTTCCTGAGGCACGCCAAATCTGAAAGCCGCCTTCCAGGTCTTCCCAGTACCTGGTCGGCGTGAATAAGGGTCGGACTCATCGAAGCCCTTGGCCGATGCCAGCACCGTGGCCGCATCCTCCGCTGTACCAGAAAAAATGGACACGCAATCCAGCGTCCGGCATGCAGGAACCACACCCGAGGTGCTAAGAAGACCGCATGTCGGTTTATGGCCAACGATGTTGTTAAATGCAGCGGGCACCCTTCCGGATCCGGCAGTATCCGTCCCAAGACTAAAACTTGCAAAACCCAATGCCACCGAGACAGCAGAACCGGCACTTGATCCGCCCGATATGTAGCTAGGGTCTATGCTGTTGCGGCAGGCCCCGTAGGGTGACCTTGTCCCGACCAGCCCGGTCGCGAACTGGTCCAGATTGGTTTTCCCGACAGGGATCGCGCCCGCATCGATCAGTTTCTGTACTACCGTGGCACTCTTTTCCGGGACATAGGCGTAATCGGGACACGCTGCCGTTGTCGGGATGCCAGCCAGGTCAATATTGTCCTTGATGGCAAAAGGAATACCGTACAATGGAAGACTGGATGGGTCCTGACCCTCGAGCCGATTGGCATACACCATCATTTCCTGCTTGCTCAGCCGCCGAATCCATATCCGATGCGTATCCTCCTGACCCATCTTCTCGTCCAAGCGTTCAACAAGAACGGCGGGCGTCAATTCCTGACTCAGATATTGCCTTCTGAGCGCTTCCATATTCAAATCGAGAGACATTTGCATTTTATTCTTCCGTTTGGATGATCAGTAATTCCTGCCCTGCGGAAACCTGACTGCCTTCGTTGCAAAAAACGTGGGTTATCTTCCCGTCCTCAGGGGCCAAGACATTTATCTCCATCTTCATGGATTCAATAACCACTATCGTGTCACCCTGTTTGACAGAATCCCCGGCCTTGACCTTGATCTGCCATATGTTTCCGGCGACGTGCGCGGCTACCGCACGGCTACCGGGGGGAAGGTCAAGCTCGCT
>CAIPBJ010000124.1 GCA_903863255.1 uncultured Methylophilaceae bacterium | reverse complement strand
TCTGCCCATAAGATAGTTGAACTTGAAAGATGGGTTCAAGGAAATTTGGAACCCGATCTGACCATATTATTTGATGTCCCAGTGGAAGTCAGCCTTAGGCGACTACAGAATGCAAGATCACCTGACAAATTTGAAAAGGAAAATGAAGAATTTTTTTCCAAAATTCGAAATGCTTATATTGAAAGAGCTAAAAGCAACCCCAGGCGATTTAGAATTGTCAACGGGGACCAATCCATTGAAGATATTCATAAAATACTTAAAGAATTAATAATAGATTTATGAATAATAAAGAAATATTACCTTGGCAAAATGATATTTTTAAAAAATTCACACGGATCCGTCATCAATTGCCGCATGCCATCCTGCTCAGAGGAAAAAAAGGTATCGGTAAAGAAGTCTTTGCAAATTATTTGATAAAATCGTTGCTATGTGAAAATGTTTCATCGGATTCAAATCCCTGTAATAACTGTTCCAGTTGCCATTGGTTCAACCTAGGGCAACATCCAGACTTTAGACATTTGATGCCTGAACAAGAATCAGGTGTCGAAGAAGACCCAAAAAACAAATCGAAATCCTCAAAAAAGAATCAAATATCCGTTAATCAGATAAGAGAACTGAGTGATTTTATCGAGTTGTCTAGTCATAGAAGTGAGGGCTTAAAGGTTATATTGATCAGTCCAGCGGATTCGCTGAATGTTGCTTCAGCAAATGCCTTACTCAAAATGCTGGAAGAACCACCTGGGAAAATGGTATTTATACTTATTTCAGACCAGCCTAACAAATTACTTCCAACAATATTGAGCAGATGCCAGCAGATAACTATGCCAATGCCCGCCGAAAGCGAGTCGTTGAGATGGCTTGAAGAGTTGAATGTTAAAAATTATAAGGCCTTATTAAATTACTCCGGAGGTTCTCCGTTAATCGCTCTAAGTATTGCCGAGTCTGGATTGTCGGATTTCAATTCAATAGTTCAAATGTTGCGTATGGGCAATAAGTTAGATATATTTGATGCATCGGCATTAAGCATTTCTTTGGGTATGGAATCAGCGGTTTCTGTTTTGCAAAAATGGACTTATGACCTGATGAGCTGCAAGCTTGCTGGAAGTGTGAGATATCATCCAGATTTTGAGGGTGATTTAAAAAAACTAACCTTCAATATGAATTTGCCATTACTATTGCAATATCAAAGAAAACTGATAGATGCAAAAAGAGCATCCTCCCATCCGTTAAACAATGAATTGCAGTTGGAGAATTTGTTTTTGCAGTATGTACAAATATTTTGAGAATATCCAGTGAATAATATTCAAAACGACCAAGCTAATCCAGAAAATGTCGCTCCCCAAAAGACGGGTGTGTTGTCATTGGCTATAAAAGAAAAGGTTGCCTTATACGCTGCGTTCATGCCCTTTGTAACTGGCGGGGGGCTATTTATACCAACAAGTAAGCCATACAAGATCGGTGATGAGGTTTTCATGTTGCTTAGTTTGCTTGATGAGCCAGCCAAATTAAAAGTTGTTGGGCGTGTTGTTTGGATCAGTCCTGTTGGGCAAGCAAATCGTCCCCAAGGAATAGGCGTTCAATTTAATCCAAAAGATGGCGGACTTGAGGCTAAGAATAAAATTGAAGCACTTCTGGGTGGCCATTTAAAATCCATCAGGTCAACCCATACGATTTAGGCTATTTCTCTTTGGTAAGTAAAAACGTTCATGTTTATAGATTCGCATTGCCATCTTAATTTTCCAGAATTTCAAAAAGATTTTGATTCGGTTCTCAAGTTAATGACTGATAATCAGGTCAGTCACGCTTTATGCATTTCAGTTAATCTGAGAGATTTCCCTGAAGTTTTAGCCATTGCTGAGAAAAATTCGAATATCTTTGCATCGGTTGGCATCCATCCTGATTACGAAAATGAGAATCCCTTTACAGTAGAAGAATTGGTCACGCTAGCCGATCACCCAAAAATCATCGCAATCGGCGAAACCGGATTGGATTACTTTCGTCTGACCGGGGATCTGGAATGGCAAAGGCAGCGATTCAGAAAACACATTCAATCCGCTATAGAATCCAATCGGCCATTGGTTATTCATACGCGTTCCTCGGCCGAGGATACGTTAAAGATTATGCGTGAAGAGCAAGCAAGCAAGGTAGGCGGAGTGATGCACTGTTTTACTGAATCAATGGATGTTGCGCTTCAGGCTATTGATCTAGGCTTTTATATTTCATTCTCAGGAATAGTCACTTTTAAAAATGCGATTCAACTCAAGGAAGTTGCCAAACAAGTACCTATCAATCGAATATTGATTGAAACGGATTCTCCCTACCTTGCTCCTGTTCCATTCAGAGGAAAAACAAATCAACCTGCCTATGTTAGGCATGTCGCCCAAGCCCTGGCCGATTTGAGAGGTATCTCCCTTGAAGAAGTGGCTAACAACACGACTAAGAATTTCTTTGAGCTTTTCAAATTGGCTGTGCCATGCAAATAGTAATGCTTGGTGTGGGATCAAGCGCCGGGACGCCTGTCATCGGTTGTAAATGCAGCACATGCACGTCCGATAACATTAAAAACAAACGAACGCGATGTTCTGCAGCCGTTACGTTCCCTAATGGCGAGGTGGTCCTAATCGACACGGGACCAGACCTTCGTCAACAAGCTTTAAGGGAAAGTCTTAATCGAGTTGATGCTGTTTTTTATACGCATACTCATGCTGATCACATTCATGGTATTGATGATTTGAGAGCCTTCTGTCAATTGCAACGTTGCCAAATTCCACTTTATGCAAAATCTGACGCATGGGAACATATCTTAAATAAATTCAGTTATGCAATCAGACCGCCTGGCGATTTCTGGGAGTTGCCGGTACTGGGTTTAAACAAAATAGATCCTGAAAAGGATTTTGAACTTTTTGGTGTCACGGTGACTCCCATTCCTGTGAAACACGGCAAACTTGATATTCTGGGTTACAGAATCGGCAATATGGCCTATTTGACTGATGTCTCTGAAATTGAGAAAACATCAATAGAAAAATTAAAAGGCCTTGATATTCTTTTTCTAGATTGTCTTCGTTATAAGCCTCATTACACTCATATCAATGTGGAGCAAAGTATCTATTATGCTAATCTCATCGATGCGAAGCATACTTACTTGATACATATGACTCATGATATTGAATACGAGTCTTTGTCGAAGGAACTGACAAATAGAGTTCACTTAGCTTTTGATGGGTTAAGATTGAACTTTGACCATGTTTAACCATTTTCATTAACCAATGTGAGATAATCCAATCTCATAGAGAAGTATTTAGGAAACATTATGCAACTTAACAGAACCATTAAACTTGTAATCACTTTGGCATTGACTCTTATATCCTTTACGACGATTTCGTATGCAGATGACGTGTCGTCTAAGCATAAATCGAAGAAATATTCAGAAGATCAATTCCTTCAGACTTTTAGTGGCAAATCTAAGAAAGATACTAAGGAACTGTTGGGTGAACCTGCCAAGAAAGAATTATCGGTTAAACCAACTAATGCATCTGAGATGCTTGCTGGAAAAGGTCAGGAGTCAAGTAAACCAGTCAATGTTGAAATGTGGTACTACAACGGTGTGGTTTCTTATGCCCCGAAAAAAACATACAAATTTGCTGAATTGACATTTGTAAATGACCGTTGCATGAACATTGCGTTTTTTAACACAAAGTAATGATCGTCGTTTAATGCGTGGGAATAAGTACGGCCGCTCCGCTTACTTTCCCCCTGCGTAATTCATCCAATGCCTCATTTGCCCTAACAAGCGGATATTCGGTTATTTTTGTCTTTACTGGGATTTTGGGTGCAATAGACAAGAATTCCAGACCGTCTTTAAAAGTTAGATTTGTTACGCTTTTGATAACCCGTTCTCCCCAAAGTATTGAATATGGGAAACTGGGTATATCGGTCATGTGAATCCCAGCGCAAACTACTGTGGAGCCTTTTGATAAGGCCTTTAAGGATTTGGGAACCAGTTCTCCATCTGAAGCAAATATAATTGCAGCATCTAGGGGTTTTGGTGGGGATGTATTCGAAGAGCCTGCCCATGTAGCGCCGAGACTGGTTGCAAACTCCTGAGCAATAAAATCATTTTCCCTTGTGAACGCAAACACCTCTTTACCCTGGTTTAACGCGACTTGACATACTATATGAGCGGCGGCCCCGAACCCATAAATGCCTAGATTTTTACCACTCCCTGCCATATTTAGAGCACGATAACCAATTAAACCTGCGCAAAGTAGAGGGGCAGCGGATGTGTCAGAATAAAAATCATCAAGCAGAAAACAGAATCGTTGATTGGCAGTCGTCAGTTCAGCATAGCCACCATTTATATGATAACCGGTGAATTGGGCCTTGTCGCATAGATTTTCTCTTCCTGTCTTACAGTAAACGCAATCTCCGCAAGTCCAGCCTAACCATGGAATGCCGACACGATCGCCTACAGCCAGCTTGTCTACTTTTGTCCCTTTTTGTAAGACTTTGCCAATAATTTCATGTCCTAGAATCATAGGACTTCTTATGAATGGCAAATCGCCATCCATAATATGCAAATCAGTTCGACATACCCCACAAGATAAAACTTGCACTAGAACTTCTTCCTCTAAAGGGACTGGATCTGGCATATCAACATAGCTTAGAGGCGAACCCAAATTTGTTAATACCATCGCTTTCATTGAGTTACTTTCGAAACTATCTGGTTCGGAAACTGTGAATTATCTTCCAGATAACTATTCCGTTCTTAATGTATTTCAGAAGCTTAAGAATCCTGAATCGCTTAAAACCTAACGATCCCATAAGTACCATTACCGGATGATTGGTCACAAGTTTGAATAAATGTATTCCATCTTCTGCAAATCTTATAGGCGATCTCAAATCCTCAGCACTTTTACCAAAAAGCAAACGTTGCGCTTGGGCTCTTTCCACCAGGATCGCTCGCTGCTCCAATATTCTTTTTCTTCTTGAATTCATTTTTTTGGGTCAAGGTGTTTGATGTCTTTAAGCAGTTCTGAAATGCTGGAAGAAAACAGTCTTGGCATGGTTCTCACTTTATATATCGCATATAGACATGCGGATATTCCAATACTAAGGAACAGAATAGTCAGGGATAGCAAGACCAGTAATCTGTGCGTTTCCCAGAATAGAACCACAAGTAAGAAAATACCTAGGACAATTCCAATACCTATGCAGAAAAAAGCTATAAAAGAAAGTATCAACAGCGAAATCAGATTCTGCTGATTTTCCTCTATATCAAGTGAAAGCAACTCAAGTCTGTTATGGATAATTTCAACAAAAGTGGTAAATAACCGCTTTAATGTTTCTAAAACGCCACCTTGTAAATCAGGGTTTTCTTCAGACATGAATTAATCTACCGACGGCCTAATATCCAACCAATAAGAATACCAACCACAGCAGCGACTCCAACGGATTCCCAAGGATTCTCATGCACGTATTTGTCTGTAGCTTTTGCAGTAGCGGTAGTTCTGTTCAACACATCTTCCTGAACTTCGGCCATGCGTGCCTTAGCGGCGCGTATTGTCTCTTCTGTTCTCGATCGAGCTTCCTCTATATTGTTACCGCTCTGATCGAAAGTGGCTTTTAAAAGTGCTTCTGCATCCGTAACAAGTATTTTAAAATCACGTATCAGCTGTTCCCTATCATCAAGACTATTCATTTCTTACTCCAGTTCGTAAATTTGAGTCATGCTGCCATACGATTCCGAGAGGTCATTAATTTTAATCGATTTACTAACAACCTCATTTATTAGAAAAGAACCGCTCACCATTGGTAATTCTAAGCCTAGGGTGAAAATGTAAATTGACTTAGGTCAACTGTATTGTAGCTTGAACTGATAAGATTAAACGATGTTTTGTATTGCCAACTAATATTTACTTGTTGATTATTATCGTTATAAAGAATTTTCGAATGTCATTTGACAGTTTAAAAGACAAAGCTCGAATAAAATCCGGGATGGTTGAATTATCGGATAACTTGACCGTTGAAGACGCATTCTCAAAGATTGCTATCCAGTGCCTGGAAAATATAGAGTCAAACAAAGACGGGATGATTGAAGATTACGATATAGAAGGCTTGCACCAGTTGAGGGTGGGTTTGAGGAGGCTGAAGACGGCTGTATATTTGTTCAACCAGTACATACACGTCCCTGAGGCGCTTTTAAGTGAAATCAAATGGTCCAATTCCATTCTGGGCAAGGCCCGAGATTGGGATGTCATGCTTTTGACTTTACTTCCTAAGTTAGAAAACAATAAAGACAAAGCGATATTCATTGAGGCGAGGGCCATTCTAAATGACAGAATCATTCCTATCCATCAAGACACGTCATTATTCGTATCTTCCAATCGCTTTAATGAATTCATTTGTAGTTTCAGAACGTGGATAAATAAGAAAGGGTGGATTGAGCTTGATGAGACTCATGATAGGCAAAAGCTGGAACAATCTGCCTATCATGTTTCAAAGCATTTATTGAAAATTCGTCTAGAAAAATTTTATAAGGAAGGTAAAAAATTAAGTGGGGCTGACATAAGAGCTAGACATCAAGTTCGAAAAGCAGCAAAACAAGTTAACTACACACTTCAGTTCTTTCAATCCTATTTTTCCTCAAAATTAACGGGTAGCTACTTGAAGAATTTATCCAAACTTCAGGATAAGCTAGGTTTACTAAACGATCTTGCCATCGCCCAACAGATTTTACGTCAACTTTACAAACACGAATCGACTTTAGATAAACTTAACGACCTAATTCGTAAGCAATTGAAATCAAGTGTCGATGAAAACATGGATGAAATAAACAAACTATTCAAAAAGCTCATGGCCATAAAGCTTGAGGTTCATAAACATCCGATGATCGAAACCGAAAGTTTTTGAACCTCCTTACCAATAAGTCAACCTAACTTGATCAAATAGCTTGAAAACCCTTGCCCTTGATGGCGGGCAAGATGTCAAATTGTAAATAAATCCATAAACTCGGATACAGGCATTTCTGACAGGCAAGACTCGTTCATGCATACTTGAAGTATCTTTTCTTGCTGTCTGGCTGGAAACCTTCTGGCGAGATTGGTTCTGAATTTTTTGATTAATTCTGGTATGCCTTCATTTCTTCTTCGACGGTGTCCTATTGGATATTCAACAACGATTTTTTCTGATTTTGAACCGTCTTTAAAAAAGATCTGGATATCGTTTGCGATCGATCTTTTTTCTGGATCCAAATAATCTTTACTGTAAGTAGCATTCTCCACGCAGTGCATTTTGTCTCGGAGCGCGTCAATACGGGGATCGGCTGCAACTTCATCCTCATAATCCGCAGCTGTAAGGCTTCCCTTTAGCAACCCTATGGCGCTCATATATTGAATGCAATGATCACGGTCAGCAGGATTGTCTAACGGGCCTTGTTTATCAATTATTCTGATGGCAGATTCATGAGTGTTGATGATTATCTTGTCGATGACATTGATTTTATCCAGTGAATTGATTCTGTCGCCTACTAATTGGTGAAGTTTAATTGCACATTCAACCGCAGTTTGAGCATGAAATTCAGCTGGAAATGAAATCTTGAAGAGAACATTTTCCATTACATAGCTTCCATAAGGTCTCTGAAATTTAAAAGGCTGACCTTTGAAAGAAACGTCATAAAAGCCCCAGGTTTTGGCGGTAAGGGCAGATGGGTATCCCATTTCACCTTTCATAGTCATGAGCGAGAGTCTTACTGCTCGGCTGGTTGCATCTCCGGCTGCCCATGATTTTCTGGAACCCGTGTTGGGACTATGG
The DNA here is from genome assembly GCA_903863255.1 of uncultured Methylophilaceae bacterium. Lineage (GTDB taxonomy): Bacteria > Pseudomonadota > Gammaproteobacteria > Burkholderiales > Methylophilaceae > CAIPBJ01. The sequence continues at coordinate 5,870 of CAIPBJ010000124.1, read as the reverse complement.
CGATACGTACGAAGACTTTGACCATCAACCCAGGCATTTGAAACTGCGTTGATAATATCTTCTTTTGTCCCTCCAAGCAGTCCAGTGACAACTGCAGTTGAAGCGACTTTTACAAGAATGACGTGATCAAGCCCAACGCGATTAAAACTATTCTCAAGAGCCAGTACGCCTTGGATCTCATGAGCCTTAACCATAGCAACCAAAACATCCCGCATGGTTGGGCCAGGTTTGCCATTTGCAAGCTTCGTTCGAGATAACCAATCTGCAGTCGCTAGAATACCGCCTAGATTATCTGAAGGATGGCCCCATTCGGCTGCTAGCCAAGTGTCATTGAAATCCAGCCAACGTACCATCGCCCCTATATTAAATGCACCTAGAACTGGATCCAATTGAAATTGAGTTCCAGGTATCTTGGTTCCGTTAGGTACGACCGTCCCCGCCACTACTGGCCCCAGTAATTTCGTACAGGCTGGATAAGAGAGCGCCTCTAAACCGCAGCCTAAGGTATCCATTAAGCAATACCGAGCTGTCTCAATGGCTTCATTACTTGTGATGAGATGGTCGTATATGTAATTAGCAATATCAACCAGTACCTGATCAGGGGCAGGGCGTACATTTGAAATATGGGACGACATATAACACTTCCTTAGTTTATAAATTGTTTGATAGGTTTACTATTCACGTTCTTTTAATGGGACATAAATACGTTCATCCGGCCCGTTATATTCTGCGTTCGGCCTGATAATCTTGTTATCAATTCGCTGCTCAATAATGTGTGCTGCCCAACCAGTTGTTCTGGATATGACGAAAATAGGCGTAAACATCCCTGTTGGTATACCCATCATGTGGTAGCTGGAAGCGCTATACCAATCAAGATTGGGGAACATCTTCTTCTCCCTCATCATTACCTGCTCGATTCGATCGGAAATGGCAAAGAGATTAAGATTGCTGCCTTCCTCACAAAGCTTTCTTGAAACTTCTTTAATTGCAACATTTCTTGGGTCAGATATGGTGTATACAGGGTGCCCAAAACCAATGATTATTTCCTTTAATGCCATTCGTCGCATGATGTCCTGTTCCGCATGATCAGGATCTTTGTAGCGCTGAATGATTGCCATGGCGGCCTCGTTTGCGCCGCCATGTTTCGGACCACTTAATGCGCCAATTGCGCCGGTTATAGCGGAATAGATATCGGCAAGCGTGCCTGCTATCACTCTGGCTGCAAACGTAGATGCATTGAATTCGTGCTCAGCATATAAGACCAGCGAGGCGTTCATCGCCTTAATATGTAAGTCGGAAGGCTTTCTGCCGTGAAGCATGGTTAAAAAATGTGCGGCTATCGAGTCATCTTCGGTTTCTACTTCAATGCGTTTGCCATGATGGCTAAAGTGATACCAATACATAAGCATGGAACCAAAGCTGGAAATGAGTCGATCAGCAATTCTTCTAGCACCATCTGTAGAATGATTTTCATCTTCCAGTTCTATGGTCCCAAGCATTGAACATGCAGTGCGCATCACATCCATGGGATGGGCAGATGATGGAATGTTCTCCAGAACGATTTTTAATTGATTAGGAATCCCTCGCAAAGTCCTAAGTCTGCCATGATAGGCATTGAGCTCGGTGACGTTGGGGAGTTTTCCATAAATAAGTAAATAAGCCACTTCTTCAAAAGTTGCCTGAGCAGCCAATTCAAGAATATCGTATCCACGGTAATGCAAATCATTACCTGAATGACCAACCGTGCATATTGCAGTGGTTCCCGCTGCTACGCCCGCTAAAGCTACCCCTTTTTTCTTTTTAACTTCAGAAACTCCGGTATCCATTTATCTCTCCTCATTTAAATCCAGCTTTTATAATTACCGCCTGATACTTTTCTATTTATCTGAAATTGTTTTATTGCTAAAAAGTTGGTCTAGTTTTAATTCGTAGGAGTGGTAATCAAGATAAGCATAAAGTTCATTTCGGGTTTGCATGAGATCTATCACGTTTTGCTGAGTACCATCCTGGCGAATGGCTTTGTAGACCTTTAAAGCAGCCTGATTCATTGCTCGGAAAGCAGACAGTGGGTAGAGCACGATACTCACATTGTTTTTTGCAAGTTCTTCAACTGTAAACAAGGGGGTGCTACCAAATTCAGTGATATTTGCCAATACCGGAACATTCACTGCTTCAGCAAATTGCTTGTACATGATTAACTCGGTCATTGCCTCGGGGAATATCATATCTGCCCCAGCCTCCACGCAAGCAGACGCACGATCAATAGCCGATTGCAGCCCTTCAACGGCTAAAGCATCAGTTCGGGCCATGATCACAAAGTTCTCGTCAGTTCTTGCGTCAACGGCAGCCTTAATGCGGTCGACCATTTCGTCTTGACTCACGATCGCTTTATTAGGTCTGTGTCCGCAACGTTTAGACTGAACCTGATCCTCAATATGTACTGCAGCAGCACCGGCTTTAATCATTGATTTAATCGTTCGTGCAATATTGAAGGCTCCGCCGAATCCAGTATCAATGTCTACAAGAACAGGCAAGTCTGTTGCTCCAGTTATTCTTTGGACATCGACAAGAACATCTTCCATCGTCGAAATTCCGAGATCAGGTAACCCTAATGAACCAGCAGCAACGCCCCCTCCAGAAATATAGAGAGCCTTGTAACCAACACTCGTTGCAAGCCTTGCATGATAAGCATTTATGGCGCCAATCACTTGCAATGGATGTTCTTCCGCTACAGCCAACCTGAACTTTGCACCTGGTGTTAATTTGCTTTCCATTTCATATCCTTAACTAAAAAATGCTTGTTCGGCCAACTCTGGAATTGTAAGACCCGTTTTTTTAGCTTTTTGAAGAAGTTCCCAGAAGTATCTATAGGTGGCCCTGTCATGAAGTTCACCAGCGTATTGAATAGGCCCCCAGCCGGCCTGCTGGGCAGCAAGAAGAATATTTGAGGCATCCAGGACTTCACTGTAGTCAGGCTTCATTGCGTCCACAATTGCATTGATCTGGGTTGGGTAAATACTCCACATTCTGAGAAAACCAAATTCATACCGAGCACGGTGAGCATCAGAAAAAGTAACCTCGACATTTTTAAGATCTAAAGTGACGTTATGCGCCGGAACGACTCCATTAGCTAATGCTGCAGCCACGACTTCGCTTTTTGCCCTTGATAGAAGCCTGTGGTCGAATTGTCCCGGACTTCTCATTGCGGTTGCGGGAATGGCTCCGTGATGCCCACTAACAAAATCCATTAATCCAAAATCCAGCACCTGTATCCAAGGCAAGGTCGCTATCTCGTGCACATCTCTTAATGCCCCATGGGTTTCAATAAGCACATGAATCGGAATCTCGCGTCTAATTCCATTATTGCCTGCTACTGTCTGGATGTAGTTGATTACCTCATTTACCTGTTGAGTCTTGGTGGCTTTGGGAATTGTGATGTAACTAAGTAATTCACCTGCTCCGGCAACAAGGATATCCACATCCGTCTTCCAGGATGGATGGGTAAAGTCATGTATTCGTGCTCCAGCCATTTTGTGTTTGTTTGCTTCAGAATTAAGAATACGTACAATCATTTGAGCATGTTCAATTTCTGTTCCGGCAGCAGCCCCATCTTCGCAATCGCAAGTAATATCAAAGATAGGTCCAAGCGAATCTTGCAGTTGAAGTGCCTTAAGGATGAGTTTTTCACTCCCAGCAAAATGTTCGCATGTTGAAATGATGGGGAACGTTCTTTCCTCATCAAACAGCGCTAAACTTGGATGAATATAGTCGGTCATATCGAATCCTTTATTGGTTTGTTTTTCGTGGCATCATTACCGTATAGTCAAGATCGAGAACGACATTGGGGTGGTAGTTTTTCTTCCCTTGAGTATGTTCAAAAGGGTCCTTAAGATTTTTGGGTAAGACGTTCTTTACTCCAATCATTCGAAGTCTTAAGGCACCCACATCCATCCTACCGGGAATCTCCCATTTTTCGATCACTTCGTTCCAACAGTAAAATGTATCACCACCAAAACTTGGATTGCTGTGAGTGCCTGCATTGATTGCTAGAATCGCGATGGCATTCTCTAGGCCATCGTAGCTTAAAGCTCTGCAAATCGAAATGACGTGTCCACCATACATCAGTCGGCGAGCGAACTGAGAATCCTTCATCATAAAGTCATCAAAATGAAGTTTTGCGTTGTTTTGGTAGAGTTTTGTGGCTAAGGTGTGATCGGAATCATCAACTGTCATTCCTGAAGGATGGTCGATGCGTTCGCCAACGCTAAAATCATCCCAAAGCTTCGTGGATCCTGTCACGAGCGTGTCAAACGCATTGGCATCCAGACTGCCGTAAATAGGCAAGTCCTCAACTGAAACTTTACTTTTGATATCTGGTATAAACGTATCGGAAGCAGGGGAGTCGGAGTCCTTTTTGTGAACCATAACCCATCTTATCCATGAAAGGACTTCTCTATTGTTCTGATTCCGCGAAACAGAACGCACATAAACAATACCGGTTTTCCGACTGGTGTTCTCTTTCAATCCTATGACAGTGGATGCAGTATGTAAGGTATCACCTGAATAGACTGGCTCAATGAATTTAACTTCGGCATACCCAAGGTTTGCGACAGCATTCACAGAGATGTCCGGTACTGTTTTACCAAATGCAATATGAAAAGCAAGAAGATCGTCAATGGTCTTATTCGTGTATCCGAGCGCATGTGCAACCGGTTGGGCGCAGTGAAGGATAAATCTTGATCCTGTAAGTGCTATATATAGAGAAGCATCCCCTTCAGTCAAAGTTCTCGGCGTGGGGTGTATGATCTCTTCACCCAACCTGAAATCTTCAAAAAATCTTCCAGTTGAATATTGTTTGCTATTCATATGATGCTTCCAGATTATTTATCATTTCACTCAAGGTGATAAGTCTCCTAGCAGCTGCAACATGGTGATGCTCGACGAGCTTTCCGTTTACAACGACGGTTCCTCTGCCTGCCGCATTGGCCGCAGTTAGCGCTTCGATGACCTCTTTTGCTGATTGAACCTCAATCGGTTTTGGTTTATAGGCGTCGTTACAATAGGGGAGCTGAAATGGATGAACCAAGGACTTTCCGTCAAAACCCATGTCTCTTCCAAGTCTGCAAGCATATTCGAAAGCTTGCATATCTTTTAAATCGCTGTTGATCCCATCAATAACTGCTCGCCCATAAGCTCTTCCTGCAAGCAATACCAATGAGAGACTGGTTAATATGGCAGTGCGATCATGAGTTGTTCGAGCATGAAGCTGTGTAATAAGATCCGATGTTGCCATAACCATGCAGGCAATCCTGTTAGAAGCCTTCGCGATTTCTTCAGCATGGAGGACGGCCAGCGGGCTTTCAATCATTACCATGATAGGAATCTGTGAATTTCCTGCTTCATCTAGCGAACTCAAGGCAGCATCCACATCTTCTCGACTTTCGATATTCGTAAATAGAATAGCGTCTGCCCCGAGATTTGCGACAGCTTTAACATCATCATGTCCCCAGGGGCTATCTAAATCGTTAACACGAACGACCACCTCCCTTTGTCCAAATCCACCTCGCTTCAAGGCACCTACCACATTTTCTCTTGACGCTTCCTTTGCGGCGATCAATATCGGGTCACCCAAATCAAGTATTATTGAGTCAGCCTCCAATGTTAGGGCTTTTTCTAAATAACGCAGGTTACAGCCAGGTACATACAGCATGGATCGTCTTGGCCTGAAGTAATTATTCATCATCTTCCTTCGATTTTATTAATTTAAGCAATTACCTTCATTTATACATGAGATTCGGGCTTAATTCATCTTTCGAATTCATTCTAGGTCAACTTGTTAAATCATGTCAACCAATATCTTATGTCTTATA
>CAIPBJ010000123.1 GCA_903863255.1 uncultured Methylophilaceae bacterium | reverse complement strand
GATTGGCGTGATGACCACCTGAAAAGGGGCCATGCTCTTCGGAAAAACGATGCCTCGTTCATCGTTTCCCTGTTCGATCGCCGCTCCGACGATTCGGGATACGCCGATGCCGTAACAGCCCATCTCCATCACCTGGGTTTGACCCTGGTCATCTAGGTAGGTTGCCCCCATGGATTTAGCATATTTGGTTCGAAGCTGAAAAATGTGGCCCACCTCGATACCCCGGCAAAGTTTCAATTTCCCTTTTCCGTCCGGGCTCGGGTCCCCTTCCACCACGTTTCGGATATCAGCAACCAGGCTCGGTTCAGGCAGGTCACGACCGAAATTCACGCCTTTGAGGTGGTATTTTGGCTTGTTGGCGCCACAGATAAAATCACTCATCACGTTCACGGCAAGGTCAGCGACAACTGTAACGTCCGGGCCGGCTCCAACGGGTCCGATAAAACCGGGTGGGCACTTCAGGGCAGAACGGATCTCCTCTTCACTGGCAAAACGGAACTGCTCGAACCCAGTCAGCTTGCCCACTTTTACCTCATTGAGATGATGGTCCCCGCGCAGCAGCAGCAAATAGAACCTGCCCGACACGATCAAGGCAATTGCCTTGACTGTCCTGTCGATACCCACGCCGAGAAGGGATGCGACATCCTCGCAGGATGTTTGCTTGGGTGTCTCAACCTCTTGCATCGTCTCCGACCCCTGCTTGCGATTCCCATCCGGCGGCAGCGCTTCTGACAGCTCGACATTGGCGGCGTAATCGGACTGCTCGCAATACGCCAAAGCATCCTCGCCGGAATCTGCCAGGACGTGGAACTCATGGGAACCGTCCCCGCCAATTGCGCCGGTATCGGCCCGAACCGCGCGGAATTTCAACCCTAGCCTGTCAAATACATTGCTGTAGGCCTTAAACATGACCTGATAGGTCTTTTCAAGGGATTCGAAACTGGTATGGAACGAATAGGCGTCCTTCATCATGAACTCACGGGCACGCATCACTCCGAATCGAGGGCGGATCTCATCACGGAACTTGGTCTGGATCTGGTAAAAATTGATCGGCAACTGCTTGTAACTCTTGATCTCACGACGCGCGATATCGGTGATGACCTCCTCATGGGTGGGCCCGAAACAGAAGTCTCGATCATGACGATCCTTTATTTTAAGCATCTGGGGACCGAAAACTGCCCAGCGGCCCGTCTCCTCCCATAGTTCCTTCGGCTGCACAGCAGGCATAAGCAATTCAAGAGCACCCGCCTTGTTCATCTCATCCCTGACGACGGCTTCCACTTTGCGAAGTATTCGCAGACCCAGGGGCATCCATGTGTACAAACCGGCACCGAGCCGCTTGATCAGCCCGGCACGCAGCATCAGGCTATGGCTGACCAGTTCGGCTTCCTGTGGTGCTTCTTTTTGGGTGGCTATAAAAAATTGGGATGCACGCATGGGTACTCTTTTCTTATTTCAGATATCGATCAAGTGGCGGATTTTATAGCGAAATTGAAAGGAAGTCAGCCAAAACTAGGTATCCTCAATCAATGATGGGGATTTTTGAATAAATTGAATGCCTGGCTTCCCCATGGGGAAGGGTTAGATCACAAGGGGCTTGTCTGGCAATTCGTTGACATGATCGCCATCGGATGGGAAATGAAGTGCCATCAACCCGCCGATCTTTTTTATGCCGAATAACACCCCTTCCTCGAAATTTCCTTTGCAAAAGTGGCTCTCCATTTCGACACAGATCGAATGCCATCCCGACTCACCCACTAAATTATGTATCCCGCGGTCAGCTACGATCTCCACGTCCTTGTCAGCAAGTAACAGGTAGATCAGGACGCCATTGTTTTGTTCGGTATCCCAGATACCCAGCTGGGCAAACAACTCCATCGCCCGTTTATTCGGCGTCTTCTTTCCCAGTATATCAATCGGATGCAGATCGGATTCGACGATAAAACGAATCTGACCGGTATGACTGCGTTCGGACATTTGAATGGCCCGTTCGATTCTGTCCAGACTGGCATTGGAAAAATGCTTGCGAATCGTCCAAGGCGTTTTTGAAAGATGACTGATCAGTCTCCTGAACACTTTATGATGCATTACCATCCCCCCGAAGCTCCGCCGCCGCCAAAAGTCCCGCCTCCGCCGCTAAAACCGCCCCCTCCTCCAAACCCGCCGCGGCCGGATCCACCGTAAAAGGCTAGAGGATTAAAGAATCCCGGACTCAAAAGTGTAAAGACAAAAGCCAGGAACCCTACAAAGATAGCCGTTCCGATTGCACCTGCAACAGCCCAGGTGATAAAGGCAAAAAAGCCTCCGGTCACAAGCGATCCAAGGGTCCTGCCCAAGAAAGCGGACAACAGCCTTCCTACAAAAACGCATCCCACAAGGAAAAAAACCAGCCAATTCTCCAAACTCATTTGACTCTCGGGAGATTTGGCTGAAGGGGGAGGGAGGTTCTCACCCGAAATCAGCAGGCATAACTTGTCAACGCCCGCATCGAGACCGCCGTAATAATCCCCTTTCTTGAACAAGGGGGTCATGTCTTCAGCGATGATCCTTTTCGCGTAGGCATCCGGAATGGCACCCTCAAGCCCATACCCGACTTCGATACGGACCTTCCTGTCCTGCATGGCAAGGAGAATGATCACACCATCGTCGGTTTTCTTTCGTCCAATCTTCCACTTCTCGGCGACGCGGATCGAATATTGCTCGATCGCCTCCGGCTGGGTGGTGTTGATCACCAGAACGGCTATCTGACTCCCTTTTGCCTGCTCGAACTGGGCGATCTTGTTTTCAAGATTGGTCCGTTGCTCGTTTGTCAGGGTCCCGGTCAGGTCGGTGACACGCTGCGAAAGGTCGGGTATTGCCTGCTCGTCCGCTGCAAGGGCGACATTCAACATAAACAGGCAGCATACGAGCAGGTACCGCACGAATGATTTCATTTTAAAGTTTACTTCTTATCCCCAAAATCCACGGCAGGCGCAGTAGAAATCGCTTTTTCATTATCCACCGTGAAAGATGGTTTTGGCTTATAGCCGAACACCATGGCAGTCAGGTTGTCCGGGAAAGAACGGACCGTGATATTGTATTGCTTCACTGCCTCGATATAACGGTTCCTGGCAACGGTAACCCGATTCTCAGTGCCTTCCAGCTGTGCCTGCAAATCCCGGAACCCTGCATCCGCCTTAAGTTGGGGATAGTTCTCGGATACCGCCAGCAGTCGAGACAGGGCCGAAGTCATTTGACCCTGGGCAGCCTGGAACTTCGCAAAGGCATCCGGGTCGTTGATCAGTTCAGGGGTTGCCCGAATGCTGCTGACACTTGAACGGGCTTCAGCAACCTCGGAGAATACCTTCTCCTCATGATCGGCATAACCCTTGACCGTCTTGACAAGATTGGGCACCAGATCGGCTCTGCGCTGATATTGATTAAGCACCTCCGACCATTGCGCCTTGATTTCCTCATCCTGAGCCTGGATGGAATTGTAACCGCACCCTGAAAGACTCAAGAATGTAACGATTGCCATCAAACCTGTAAAAAATTTCTGCATGTTAACTCCTCGTTGTGGATTTCTGATTATGTAGATGGGGGTAAAGAACGGGATTGCAAGTCCGACATCACTTGTCTTGCCAAGCACAGGTCTTCCCATGCCAGGGATTTGTCCTGAAGATTGCGTAACAGGTAGGCGGGATGATAGGTCACGACGACAGGTACGCCATGGAATTCGTGTAATCTGCCCCTCAGGCTGGCTATACTGGCATCCGTTCCCAAAATCGACTGGGCGGCGAATTTACCCAATACGACAATCACTTTCGGTCCGACCAGCTCTATCTGCCTCTTCAAGAAAGGATCACACAGGGACACCTCCTCGCCATGGGGGTCCCTGTTATCGGGAGGACGGCATTTCAACACGTTCGCAATATAGACTTTTTCTCCTCGCTTGAGGTGGATCGAAGCCAGCATATTGTCCAGCAGTTTGCCTGCCTGCCCTACAAAAGGCTCGCCCTGCTTATCCTCCTCCGCACCCGGAGCCTCCCCGATCAGCATCAGGTCGGCATCCTTATCACCTACTCCAAAGACAGTTCGTGTTCTTGTCTTCCCGAGCTTACAGGCCTGACAATTGGCAACGCATTCCTCAAGGTCCTGCCAGTCGAGCTTCATCATGATCTCGCGACGACCGTCAGCCAATGAACTGCCGAGGGACGGCATCTTAAAAGCATCCTCAGTTTGAGAGCCGGAATTGCCGCTATCCGGCAGGTCATCCTGCCCAGCCTGCACCCCTTCAACTGGAGGAGTGACCTCCTGACGGGTTGGCGAGGAGGGATTAAGCTTCCAGACGGGCAGGAGCTCCAGCTCTCTCAGGACATCCTCTCGAGATAGACTCATAAAAACATACCCATTAAGACCGCATCCTCACGACCATTTCTTGCAGGATAATAATTTCGCCGGATTGCCATTTCGTTAAACCCGACGCTTTCATACAAACGGATGGCTTTTAGATTCGACACCCTGACTTCAAGAAAGATGTTGCTTCCGCCATGTTTACGGCCAATTTGCATCATATGTTCGAGCAAACTCCTTCCAAGACCCTTTCCCTGAAAGCCTCGTGCGACGCTTAGGTTAAGCAGGTGAGCCTCATCCAGCACCATCATGAGAACCGCATAGCCAATGATCTCCTGATTTTGCTGCATCACCCAGCAACTATACCCGGCTTTGATCGAATCAATGAAATTGCCGCGCGTCCATGGGTACTCATAGATCACAGGTTCGATCCGCATGATCTCGTCAAGGTCATCATGCTGCATCGGGCGCAAGTCGGAATTTGGCTTGAGCACCGCGTTCATTTCAAACCTGCCATCTTGCCTCGTTCAGCGGATTTCAATGCCACCTTGTTTCGCAGGTAGACTGGAGCCGCCTCGTGCGCAGGCAATCCGCCGCCAGCCTTGAAAATGGGCAGGGCAAGTTCGGCAATGGCCCTTGCTCTCGGGTAGGCGTCTTTCTGGATCTGGACGACCTGACCACGATAGATCGCCTCAAGCGACGCAGGGTAGGCGCTCCATCCCGATCCCGCTCCGGTCCAATTCGATCCTTCGAGCCTCGGCACCTCATCCGGCTTGTAAAGTCCGGGAGGACTCACTTCTATCCAGCCGCTTCCATCACGGGAATACGCCGCATGGTAGACCTCTCCGACGCGAGCATCCAGACACGCAATGACATTTTCGTAACCGCTGCCTTCGGCCAGCGCCATCAGGGTACTGATCCCAACCACAGGCAAACCAACCCCGAATGCAAGCCCCTGCGCCACCCCACAGCCTATCCTTAATCCCGTGAACGAGCCCGGACCTGCGCCAAAGGCAATTCCGTCGAGATTTGACAGCTCCGTTTTAGCCTCATTAAGCAGATTATTCAGCAACGGCAGTATCTTTTGAGAATGCGATTGTCCCGCATGCATGTCAACGCCCGTCACTTGCTCATTCAAAAGCAATGCCAGCGTCAGGTATTCCGTTGATGTATCCAGTGCAAGAATGTTCACAATAGTAATCTACTTGATTTTTTCCTTATTTTACCATTTAAGAGTATGCTATACCCCCAAATAAATCATGCCGACCAGGTGAACCATGCAGTCGATCCATACTACAGAAATTAGCAGCTGGAATCCAGCACTCGAGCCGGAAGCTCAGAGTGAGTTTGTTCATGCCATCGAATCAGGAAAAGTCATCTATTTACCAAATTTATCATTCGAGATACAGACATCGGAATCAGCCTATCTTTCTCCATCCTGGTTGAACGGGAGTCGAAAGAACATCAGTCTGGACAGCGGCAAGGTGGGTGGGGCAAAGGGTTCGGAAGAGGATCTTTCCAGGATAGCCACCATGGTGGAACGCTTCTCTCAGCAATCCACCTCACTCGTAAAAGCGCTCTTTCCAAACTATATCGCATTCCTTAACAAGGCGCGGACCAGTTTCCGTCCCAGCCCCGTCGAAGGCAAACCCGCTTCGTGGCGAAAAGATGACTCGCGACTGCATGTCGACGCGTTCCCTTCAAGGCCGACTAACGGGGAAAGGATCCTGCGGATATTCAGCAACGTCAATCCAAACGGTCTGCCGCGGGTATGGCGCGTCGGGGAACCCTTTGAGGATGCGGCAAAGTTCCTCTTACCTTCATTGTCCCGCTACAATCCATTCCTGGCCCGCATACAGAATGCCCTTGGGATCACAAAATCACTTCGAAGCGAGTACGATCATATGATGCTCGAAATGCACGACAAGATGAAGGCCGACACCTACTATCAGGACAACATGCCGCAGCAAACCGTGCCTTTCCCAAGCGGATGCACATGGATATGTTACTCGGATCAAGTCCTGCACGCGGCCATGGGCGGTCAGTTCATGTTCGAACAGACCTTCAATCTTCCCGTTGAGGCATTGAAACACCCCGACTTGTCCCCGCTTCGTGTTCTGGAACGATTAACCTTAAGAAACCTGACATCATGAAGCTCGACATTCCTGCATCCAGGGACAGGTCTTGAATCCGCAACCCTGGCTGATTTGGGCACTCCTTTCAGCAGCCTTTGCTGCACTGACGGCCATCTTCGCCAAGATCGGCATCGAAGGTGTGAATTCTGATCTTGCAACGCTCATCAGGACGGTCGTCATTTTGGTCACGCTTTCAGGATTCATCTGGTATACGGGCAAGTGGAGCAATCCAGCCGACCTCAGCAGCAGGACATGGGTGTTTCTGATACTGTCCGGTCTTGCTACAGGCGCTTCCTGGGTATGTTACTTCCGGGCATTGAAAGTAGGAGACGCATCCAAAGTCGCACCCGTAGACAAACTGAGCGTAGTGCTCGTCGCAGTTTTCGCCTATTTTTTTCTTTCGGAGCAACTCACCGTAAAAGAATGGGCCGGTATCGCGATGGTTGGCGCCGGGGTCCTGTTAATGACTATTCACTGAAGAAGTCCTGAACTTCAGCCAACTCGCGCGTACGCCTAAAAGGAGGCAGGCTCTGCCAAATCCTCTTGCCGTAATGCTTCGTTATGATCCTCGGATCACAGATCATCAGGACCCCCCGATCCGCCTCGTCACGAATCAACCGTCCGGCTCCCTGTTTCAGGGTGATGACGGAATAGGGCAACTGATATTCCATAAAGGCGTTCTTTCCCTCCTGATTCATCTTATCGATTCGTGCAGCAAGGACGGGATCGTCAGGAGGGGAGAACGGCAGCTTGTCGATGATGACGCAGGAAAGCGCCTCACCCCGCACATCGACCCCCTCCCAGAAACTCTGTGATCCAACCAGCACTGCATTTCCAAGCATCCTGAATCGTTCAAGCAATTCCGAGCGGGAGCGTTCCCCTTGCATCATGAGAGGGAATTCGATCCCTTCAGACTCAAATGCATCCTTTAACAAGGCATGCAATTCCCGCATCGCTCGCAAACTGGTACACAGAACGAAAGTACGTCCTTTACTGGCTTTGATGACCGGAAGGATGACCGATGCCACAGACGAGGTGTAACCCGGGCTATTCGGTTCGGGCAGATCCTGCGGCACGTAAAGCAGACCTTGCTGTGTATAGTCAAATGGGCTGTTCCAGAAATGTGTCTCTGCCTCTTCAAGACCCATCTGGTTAAGATAATGGCTGAAATCGCTTTTGACTGCCAGCGTCGCAGACGTAAAAATCCAGGCTCGAGGCTGTGCGTTGAGCTGCTTGCCAAAACCTTCGGCGATGGAAAGTGGGGTCGCATGCAACTGCACGCTCTGTGTAAAGACCTCGACCCATCTCACAAGATTGGCATTTTCAGCCCTTTTCCATTGAAGCAATTGCGCTTCAAGAGCGGTTCCTCGCTTCCAGCAGTTCTCCAGCGCAGGATCCCTGGGAGCCTGTGACTCCAGAACCTGGTTAAGCAAATTGAGATTATTCAACATGGTATCGAATGCAAGATCGAAGCCATTTATCTGCAAGGCTTTCTGAACCGGCATGCGGTTTCCCTCATTGGAAAATACGAGACGAAAGTCCCTTACCGACTTTTCAAGCGCCGCAATCTTATCCGGCAATTCCAGGCAATCCTTTGCCGTCGTAAGAAATTCGGCATGCGAGTCCCTGGACAGCTCCATGAGCTGACTGGTCGAGACGTCCTCCCCAAAGAATATCCCAGCCACTTCGGGCAACTGATGCGCCTCGTCGAAGATAACCGTATTGGCACTTGGAAGCAGTTCCGAAACCCCTTCGTCCCTCAGCACGACGTCAGCAAAGAAAAGATGGTGATTCACTACCACGACATCCGCGGCCAGTGCACGCTTTCGCGCTTCCATTACGAAGCATTCCTTATAGAAACTGCACTCCTGCCCCATGCAGTTATCTCTCGTCGAAGTGACTGATGGCCAAATGGTCGCATTCTCAGGCACTTCAGACAGCTCAGATTTATCCCCCGTGGAAGTATGTTCAGCAAAGGCTTTGATCTTATGAACATAACGGGCATCATCACGGCTCATGAACTGACCTTCGTTCACCGCCCTATCCAGATGAAAATGGCATACGTAATTGGCACGGCCTTTGAGCATGGCGGTGGTGGCGGGAACCTTCAATGCATCCCTCACCGCCGGAAGGTCCCGGTTGTACAACTGATCCTGAAGGGTCTTTGTGCCGGTGGAAATGATCACTTTCCCACCGGAAAGCAATGCAGGGATGAGGTAGGCAAACGTCTTGCCGGTACCGGTACCCGCCTCGGCAACGAGTTTCTTGTTATGATTGATCGCATCCTCAATGGCCTTGGCCATTTCGATTTGCTGGGAACGAATTCGGTAACTTGAGATGGTTTCCGCAAGCGGGCCATCCATGGCAAAAATCAAATCCAAATTATGCAAAACATGCCTTCGACGACTTTCTAATCTTTAATTGTAATGTTTTTATATTCCGACGGTACAGGCGGATAATTCAATTTCAGTCCACGCAGCGCAGTCAGGAGTATTCTTGATATGAGCAGATTTCGGTTTGTACGCGAATCGGATGGGACGACATACCAGGGAGCATAGTCCGTTGACGTGTTGATCAGCGCCCTCTCGTACGCTTCCATATAATCCTTCCATAGTTCGCGCTCCTTTAAATCCTGAAGATTGAATTTCCAGGTTTTGGTCGGATCGTTCAGCCGCTCCTGCAAGCGTATCTTTTGCTCCTCTTTGGAAATGTGAAGGAAGCATTTGATGATGGTTGTACCGTTCTCGGTCAATATTCTCTCGTAATCCCTGATCTGGTTGTATCGTCGACGGCATTCCGCCTCGTCGATCAAACCATGCACTTTGACAATCAGGACGTCCTCGTAATGGCTTCTGTTGAAGATCACAAGTTCGCCTGCCTTAGGCGCATGAATATGGGATCGCCAGAGGAAATCATGCAACAACTCTTCACGTGTCGGAACTTTGAAACTGACGACCCTGATTCCAAACGGGTCACTGCCGCTGAACACATGCCTGACCGTGCCATCTTTACCGCTCGCGTCCATGCCCTGAATGATCATGAGGATGGAGTGCCTTGTCTGGGCATGCAGCACATCCTGGAGTTGAAAAATCTCCTTTGAAAGTCTGGAAAGCTCCTCGGCATCCGACTCCCTGCCGCCAGAACGTTCCGACCTGTCATTGGTTTTAATATCCTTCAATGAGAACGTTTTCGGATTGACTCTGTATTTTTCGATGCTCATTGCCTTTTGTATATCCTTGGACTCATTTTTATGGTCGAAAGCTTTATTTGAAACATTTTACTCTTGAGTTCAAAATCAGGGATAATGATTTGAACCCGATTATGGGCTGCATCATGCAATCAATATTACACCATCTATTACTCAAGCTGGATTATTCGGGGAATTGGCTATGCTGCATTTTCATCGAGAGTTTCACAAATCGGATCGAATTGGCTGGATACGTGCAGCCGTTCTTGGTGCAAATGACGGCGTCATCTCCGTCTCGAGTCTCATGATAGGGATAGCTGCATCAGGGGCTGCTCAAAACTCCATCATGACGACCGGAATAGCCGGTCTTGCTGCCGGAGCGATGGCCATGGCTGCCGGCGAGTACGTTTCCGTTCAATCTCAGGCTGACACCCAGCGTGCCGATCTCGAGAAGGAAAAGCACGAACTGCTCACGGAACCGGATCGAGAACTCGCTGAACTTGCCACGATTTACATGAATCGCGGACTCGACCAGCCACTTGCCCAAAAGGTGGCCGAGCGGTTGACCGCGCATGACGCTCTGAGTGCCCATGCCCGTGACGAACTCGGCATCACTGAGGATCTGATCGCCCGCCCCATAGAGGCAGCGGTTGCCTCAGCACTGTCTTTTGCTCTCGGTGCAATCGTTCCTATCCTTGCGGCCTCCTTTGCCCCATCGGGAATCGTCGCGCCCTTCTGTTTCGTAGTCGCCCTGATCGCCCTCATTGTCCTCGGGGC
This sequence comes from uncultured Methylophilaceae bacterium, assembly GCA_903863255.1. Classification (GTDB taxonomy): domain Bacteria; phylum Pseudomonadota; class Gammaproteobacteria; order Burkholderiales; family Methylophilaceae; genus CAIPBJ01. The sequence goes on along the minus strand of CAIPBJ010000123.1, from coordinate 35,693 downwards.
AACGGCAGCCTATGCCGGAGGTGCGTCAATCGTGAAAGGAGCGATGCGCGTCACCTTCTGGGGTGTACTTGCAATGACCGTCACCGCACTGGCAGGAAAGTATTTTGGTGCAGCGGGTTAGAAACGAGCAGCATCACGCCCCGAATGCAATGATCCAAACCATCATCCTGGCTTGTTCAGTCATCTGAGATACTGAGTCTCGTCGCATTGATCACGACGATGAGAGAGCTTGCTGACATGCCGATTGCGGCCAGAAGCGGTGAGAGTGACCCTGTGGCAGCGAATGGGAGGGCCACGAGATTGTAGATGAGCGCCCATAAAAAATTCTGACGGATGACCCGGATTCCTGACCGGCTGATTTGAACCGCGCGCAGAATCTCCTTAAGGTCCTCAGACATGAGAACAGCATCGCCGGAAGTCAGGGCCATCTGGGTACCGTTTCCCATAGCAATGGATACGTTAGCCCCGGCAAGGAAAGGCGCATCGTTAATCCCATCTCCGACAACGGCAACGACCGCACCCTGTGATTGAAGCGATTGGATCACCTTCAGCTTCCTTTCGGGAGTCATGTTCGCTTCCCATTCGGAAATTCCGATTTCCTGTGCAACATGCCTGACTGCCTGTTCCGAATCCCCGCTGAGGAGGCCAATCTGAATGTTGCAATTGCGAAGCCCTTCCACCATCGCCTTGGCCTGAGGTCTCAGGCTATCCTGGAACACAAAGACGGCAAGGTCAGACGCTTCGTCACTCAGCCAAACCACGGTTTCACCTTCATGGATGTCGACCGGATGACTGAGCGAATCAACCGGCTGGTTGCCGATACGGTAAAGGGTACCATCCAGTCTGCCCGACATGCCTTTTCCGGGTGTGTTCTTCACATCCTCTGCAGCATCCGGCTGAATCCCCGTGGCCGCCTGCAGGATAGACCGTGCAACAGGATGCTCGGAATGTTGTTCCAGACTGGCCGCAATCCTGATGCAATCCCTTTCATCCCGATTCGTCAACGGAATAATCCTGACGAGTTTGAGCTTGCCGTAGGTAAGGGTGCCCGTCTTGTCGAACAGAATATGGGTTGCCGAAGCCAGGGTCTCCAGCGCATGGCTCCGGGTAAGCAGCACACCATGCTTGATAAGGTTTGACGTGGCGGCCGCAAGCGCTGCCGGAGCAGCCAGTGAAAGGGCACAAGGGCAGCTCACCACCAGCAGTGAAAGGAGTATCTCAAGGACCCGACTGGAATCGATCTGGATCCAGACAAGCCCGACCGTAACCACGATAAGCAAGAGGACTAACGTGAACCAGCTTGCCATCTGGTCAGCAAGCCTGCCAAGCCTTGGCTTCTCTGCCTGGGCACGCTCTAGCAACCTGGAGATGCTTGCCAGTATGGTGTCCTCAGACACCGCTGTGAGTTCCACATGGAGCGGACTTTCATAGTTCACGCTGCCCGCCAGCACCTTTTCGCCTGATGCCTTGCTGATCGGACGGCTTTCGCCGGTCAATAAGGACTCGTCGACACTGCTGACTCCCTCCAGGATCATGCCGTCCGCGACGATGGTCTCACCGGGCTTGACAAGGATCACATCGCCGACGCTCAACTCGGCCACCGGAACGATGCGTTGAGTGCCATCCTGCACGAGCGTCGCCAACGACGGGGTCAGCCTGAGCAGGTTCTCCGCGGCTTCGACTGACTTGTATCGGGCATTCCTTTCGAGGAACCTGGAACCAAGAAGGAAGAAAACCAGCATCGTAACCGTGTCGAAGTAGACGTGACCTCTACCATGGACCGTCCCCCATAGACTGCCGGCAAAGCCGACTAGAAGCCCGAGACTGATTGGCAAGTCCATCACAACCGTACGATTGAGTAACCCTCGCCATGCGGATTTATAAAACGGCCAGGCTGCGTAACTCATGACGGGGATGGATAAAACAAGGCTCAACCATCTCAATAGCTGGGAGGTCGCATACTCCATCCCCTGTTTGGGACCTGCGTAGAGCGCGATGGCAAGCATCATCACCTGAGCCGCACAAAGCCCGGCCACGGCCAGTCTTTTCGAGTCAGTCCTCCGCTGGGTGAGACGAAGTGCCTCCTGCTTCTGGGAAGAGAAAGGATAGGCGTTGTAACCTAACTTGCAGATGGCGGCCAGAATTTGGCTCAAACGTATGGCAGTCTCGTCCCAACTGATCAGGACTCGCTGAGTCGAATAATTAATTGAAACCTTCCTGACACCATTGAGCTGCCTGAGGTGCCTTTCATTCAGCCAAACGCATGCGGCACAAGTGATGCCTTCCAGAATCAGCGAAGCTTCCCTGATATTGCCCGATTCTGACTTCACGAAGCTTTTCTGAACGTCAGGATAATCATAGGCATCCAAGCGCTGAAGCGCTTCAGGAACGAGTTCCTGACCTGCCTTAGGCATCTCGGTGCGGTATTTGTAATAGTCTTCCAATCCGTTCGCCACGATTGCTTCGGTCACTGACTGGCAACCCAGGCAACACATGGGACGCACTTCGTTAAATACAGTAGCTCGAAATTTCTGACCGGTCGTCACGGGCAGGCCGCAATGGTAGCAGATCAGGGATGGCGTGCTCATCGGTAAGATTTTATTGCTTACCGACCCACAATGACTGCTTACTCAGGAAATCATGTTGACCGATCTGAATGCGAAGGCCAGTAAACCAGCGTCCCTCATCCGGCAAAACGATCTCTGCCTGATACACCCCGGGCTTCAGCGCGCGGAAAGCGAGTGACTGGTCATCCCTGCTATCGGCCAGACGCCAGAAATCCATCATCACCGTTGCATTGGACAAGGGTTGGCCCTCTCTATCCTGGATACTGACCGTGATCAGGCTCGTCTGATTGATGCTGATCGCATCCAGGCCATCGAGTTTCACTTTCCAGCCAAGTTCTTTCTGTTGGGCGATTTGTTCTAGCTGCGGTTCGTAAAGGTTGTTCTGGTCATGCGGGATAACACCCGGAAAAGTCGAGTGTATCGATTTATGTTCCGAATTAGGCAGCAAGGCGCTGCTCAGGAAATCAGGCAATCCATGGCTCGCTATGTTCATAAGGGTGCCATCGATCACGACAAGACAAACGAAGAATCCGATTATAAGACGAGGAGCCCAGTGCATCTTTTCACTCTTGTTCCTGGATCCCAGCACCATGAGCAATAGCGCCGTGACAAGGTAAACAACGAAATGGATCGTCATCACATCACCACCCACCCTGTGCTGAAGGCTGTATAAAAGGTAGGAAATGAAAGGCAGCAAGCCACAGATCATCGCCGACCAGAAAGCCGCGATCTTCAATCGTCTTGCAACCATGAACACTATCCCCTCGGCGATGATGCCGCCAAAAAGGGTCTCTGCAATGGTAAGTTCAGGAAGGATCATAATGGGTGATTCAATCGTGTTGGCAGTTGAAACTGACCGGGACCGTCAGAGGTTCCGCATTCGGGTTGCTTGGCTTGATAACGAATTCGAAATGATCCGTTTTCTCTGCAAGTTCATGATTCAGATTGACCTTGACGTTAAAGCTGAGGCTTTTACCCGCACGAACGGTAATGTCCGAAATATGACCCATGTCCAGCGCACTTTGAGGAATATCCTCCACTGCCAACTTGTAGGTCTCGTCCTCCTCGGTCTTATTCACAATGTGGATGACGTAGCGGTCTCTGAAACTTCCATCTGACAGCAAGCTGTAAAGCGGTTGACGCACCTGCTGGACGTTCACCTCCGTATCACTGCGCGTGCCGATATTGTAGAAAAGCACCGCCGTCATGAGTGCCAATGCCGAGGCATACCCGATGACTTTGATCCTTTTCCATTCAAGGCGAGGCGGATGAGGATTTTCGCTTGCGAGGTTATTCTCGGAATCATAACGTATCAATCCCCTCGGCAATCCAACGGAATCCATGATGTTATTGCAGGCGTCGATGCATAGGCCGCACGAAATACACTGATACTGCAAGCCATCACGAATATCGATGCCTGTCGGGCAAACCTGGACACAATATCCGCAATCGATGCAATCGCCATGTCCGGCCGCTGACCGTTCTTCTTTCGTACGCAGGCCCGAACTCGGAAGTGCCCGCCCTTTCAATCCTTCTCCACGCCGTTTGTCATAGCTGACGGCGAGCGTATCGGCTTCGTACATCACACTCTGAAACCTTGCGTAAGGACAAACCATGGTGCAAATGTGCTCGCGGGCCACCCCTCCGGCCAGATAGGTAGTCAGGGTGAGGACCAGCACGGTGATGTAACCCGCGTAAGGGGCATGACCTGTGAAGAAACCCACCACGAACTGAGGCGCATAACTGAAATAACATGCAAATGAAATGGCTGTCCAGAATGCGACGAGCATCATCAAGGCATGGGACGACCCGATCTTTAATACCTTTTCGGCATTCCATGGCTGATTATGAAGGCGCAGTCTCGCGTTTCTTTCACCCTGGATCGTTTGTTCAATCAGAATAAAAAGATCGGACCAGAGGGTCTGGAAACAGAAATAACCGCACCACGCGCGTCCGATGAGTCCGGTTGCAAAGAAAAGCAACGCTGCCGCGATGAAGAGCAGCATGGCGAGCCAGAAGATGTCCTGCGGATAGACGATCAGATTGAAAATAAAGAAACGACGCGAAACGAGATCGAACATCACTGCCTGGTTGGCAGCACTGTGTCTTGCCCAGGGCAGCCATGGCAGCAGGAAGTAAACGCTGTAGGCGAGTCCCATCACGGCAAACTTGAAGTTCCTGTACTTGCCCTTCACCGAACGGGTAAAGATCGGAATCGTCTTGCCCTTGATCGCTAACTTGTTACTTGCTGCATCCAATCACGCTCTCCAAAACCTACAGTTGCCTTCGACAATGGGTAGGGGGTATCGAGCCCCCCTGCAGGCAAAAAATATGAAATGCTTCAGAACCGGTTTGGAGTCTTATTACTTTCCGCCACCCAGACTGTCGTGTACATAGACAGTAAGCAGCTTGATCTGTTCAGGTTTCAGGCGAACGTTCCAGTTCGGCATGACTCCTTTAGCCAACCCGTTATATATGACATTCTTGATATCATTGACCTTGTCCTCCTGGGTTTTATCTGCAGGGATGTTTGCCCAGAGCCAGATCTTGTCCGTGAGGTTCGCGGAGCCCAGTTGGATCTTTCCCTTACCGTCAGGGCCATGGCAATAGTAACAAGCCGCGCCTTCCCCGTGGAAAAGGGCGTCTCCTGCCTTGGCCGCCACGGGGTCGTGAGGCTCGCTCGATAGACTGAGGACATAATTGGCCAACTGCGTGATCTGTTCATCGTTCAATACCTGGCTGAAGGGCGGCATGTAGCCCCTTCTTCCGCCTTCAATGGTTGTGTGGATCTGATCGTAGGTTCCGCCGTACATCCAGTTGTCATCGGTCAAATTCGGTGAGAAGCCTATCTTGCCCTGCCCGCCGGCCTGATGACACGGCGCGCAGTTATCCGAAAAAAGGGTCTTCCCTGCCGAATTGACGAACTGCATGAGTTCGGCATCTTTGGATACATCCTCATAGGACATGGAAGCGACTTTATCGAAATATTTCTTTTGCAGCGCTGTCAGTTCGTTCATATCAACCATGAACTGTGAACGCATGTTCCAGTGCGTGGTTTTCTTGACCTGCTTGCCATCCACCGTCGTGGCGGTATAGGTGACGCTATTGAATCCCGGGACACCCTTCGTGTAGCTTCCGCCGATAGGCCAGGCCGGGTAGAACAGCCAATAGACCACCGCGAAAGTAAATGTGATGTAAAAACCCCAGATCCACCATCTGGGCAATGGATTGGTTAGTTCCTGAAGATCATCATCCCAAACGTGACCCGTTGTTTGGACCGAGTTTTTATTTTCCTGACTCATGTTCTTTTCCTACTTAAATTCATCATCTTGAAGCGGAATATTTTTAAAACTTTCCAGTTCTTTACCGCGCCGTTTACTGCCATATAGATAAAACACAACTCCACAAAACAATACGAAGAAGATGACCAGCGATACCGGTTTGGTATTTTCAAATTTGGTAAACCAGAGCAGCACGTCCATAAAATGATCCTTTGTCTATCGCTTTCAGCTTATCAACGGAATTTTACAAAATAGTCGTCGTCGTATTTCTTGAAATCCACCAATGTACCCAGCATCTGCAGATACGATACCAGCGCGTCCATTTCGGATATATTGGCCGGATTACCATCGTAATTGCCAAGCTGCGCCTGGGCGATCAGGTTTTTCTCCGCGTCAGGGATATGCAGGGACTTCGCCACGTCAGGACCAAAATCCTTGACGTTCCTGTCGTACTCGGCCTGAGTGAGTGAATAAGGCACGCCCGTCTTGCGCAACGCTTTCATACGCAACTGGATGTCGGAATAGTCCAGTGGCGTCTTCACAAGCCATGGATAATTTGGCATCACGGATTGCGGGACCAGTGAACGAGGAGCCGTCAGGTGCTGCGTATGCCATTCGTTCGAGTATTTCCCGCCTACACGCGCCAGGTCAGGACCTGTTCGTTTGGATCCCCACTGGAACGGATGATCGTACTTGGATTCCGCTGCCAGCGAATAATGCCCGTATCGAAGTGCTTCGTCACGGAATGGGCGTATCATCTGGGAATGGCAAAGATAGCATCCCTCCCTGACGTAAATGTCTCTCCCGCGCAGCTCCAGCGGCGAATAAGGTCGTACCCCATCCACTTTTTCTACTGTTTCCTTGATAAAGAACAAAGGGATCACTTCCACTAGACCGCCCGCACTGATGGCGAACATCGTCAATACCAGCAGTATCCCCAGATTTCTCTCAATTAAATCGTGCTTCATGGTAACTCCAAATTAACCTTATGTTTTTCAATTAGGCGTTTGCTCTACATTGCCGCTTCGTATGGTCATGAACATGTTATAACCCATCAGGATCATTCCGCTCAGGAAGAACAGTCCACCGACCGCCCTCATGATGTAGAGGTTATGCGCTGCGGCAACCGACTCGATGAATGCGTACTGGAGGTTTCCATAATCATCGAAAGCGCGCCACATCAATCCTTGCATGATCCCGGAGATCCACATGGCGGTGATGTAGAGCAGGATCCCGATCGTCGCCAGCCAGAAATGGATATTGATCAAACGCAGACTGAACACCTTGGTATTCCAGAGCTTGGGAATGAGGTGGTAAAGGCTGCCGAAGGTGATCATCGCAACCCACCCCAGCGCACCCGAATGAACGTGCCCGATGGTCCAGTCCGTATAGTGGGACAAGGCATTGACGTCTTTCAGTGACATCATCGGACCTTCGAAGGTCGACATGCCGTAGAAGGACAATGCCACGATCAGGAAACGCATAATCGGATCCGTGCGCAACTTATCCCAGGCACCGGATAGCGTCATGATGCCGTTCACCATGCCGCCCCAGGAGGGCAGCAAGAGCATGATGGAGAAGGTCGCAGCCAAGGTCGAGGTCCAGTCCGGTATGGCTGTCCAGTGAAGATGGTGCGCACCTGCCCACATATAGAGGAAGATGATGGCCCAGAAATGCAAGACGGAAAGCCTGTAAGAATAGACCGGACGTCCGGCCTGTTTGGGAACGAAGTAGTACATCATCCCGAGAAAGGCGGCAGTCAGGAAGAATCCGACGGCATTGTGTCCATACCACCATTGAATCATGGCATCCTGCGCCCCGGAAAAGAGACTGTAGGACTTCATCGAGAAAAGACTGATGGGTACTGCCAGATTATTGAAGGTATGCAGGAGTGCCGTTGCCAGTATGAACGCAAGGTAGAACCAGTTCGCCACGTAGATATGAGGCTGCTTTCTTCGCATCAGCGTCCCAACAAACACCGTAAGGTAAACCACCCAGACGATCTCGATGAGTATGTCGATCGGCCACTCCATTTCCGCGTACTCACGTCCCTGGCTGTAGCCGAGCACATCACCCAGCGCCGCGCAGACGATCACCGTCTGCCAACCCCAAAAAGTAAAGTTCGCCATGCCGTCACTGAAGAGTCTGGCCTGACAGGTACGCTGGACGACGTAATAGGAAGTGGCGAACAGGGCGCTGCCGCCGAAGCCGAATATCACGGCACCGGTATGGACAGGGCGCAGCCGTCCGAAAGTGATATAGGGGATATCGAAATTGAGAACCGGGAAAGCCAGTTCGGATGCGATATAGAGACCTACAAACATCCCGATCGCACCCCAGACAAGCGTCATGATGGTGAATTTGCGGATCACTTCGTAGTTATATTGTTCGTTGTTCGTTACATTCGCAGTTGCCATAACCACGTCTCCTAAAACTAAAAAATCTGTAGAATCATACTTCCGAAAATCATATCCTGGACAACCTTGTCAGACCTGTTCGATGCGGATTCACCGCGGTCAGACAACGCAAGTCGTCCAAAATTCCCTATAAAATCTGCTCCAAGTCGCTTGCGATCTCTTTCGGCTTCTCACCGAACTTGAGGTAAAGGCGGACCTTGCCACTCTTATCGAACACATACTCCCCTGCGCTGTGATCAATACTGTAACCGGATTTGCCTGCCTCGACATGCTTCTGGAAAAAGACCTTGAAGTTCCTGGCCGTTTCCGCGGTTTGCTCCGGGGTGCCGTACAGACCCAGGAAGCGACTGTCGAAAGAGGGAACAAACCTTGACAGCACTTCCTGCGAATCACGCTCAGGATCGAGCGTCACAAAGAGAACCTGAACCTCATCACTTTTGCTTCCCAGCAACTTCATCGCATTTGCCATATCGAACATCGTGGTTGGACATACGTCAGGACAATGGGTATACCCGAAGAACAAGGCAACGACCTTTCCCTTGAAATCCTCCAGTTTACGCGGCTTTCCCGTATGATCAGTCAAATTAAACGTGGCCGCAAAATCGGCACCGGCTATATCAGTCCCGACAAACTCAGGTTTGGGCTGCGTGCATCCGGCAGCCATGATTAAGATCCATGACAGGAACACGCTCTTGAGACAGTTCATTATTTGCAGCCACATCGAATTTACCATCCCGAAACGGGCATTTTCCCTTGTACCTTGCACCAGCCCTTTATTCTAAGGGGTTTCTCAAAATCAAATTGTTAAAAATTGTGACAAAGCTTTTTATAAAAAGTGCCAGAAGCGCCTAAAAAAAATCGCAGGCCGATCTTGCCTGAACATTCCAGTCCGATCCTGCATGGAAAAACACCTATTGGACCTTGGAATTCTCCAGGTCCACCCTGAACGCTTCGAGTTTAGCGTGGTAATCGACCGCATCGCCAAAATCGAGAAAACTCGCGTACCGCCCCTGCGAACCGAGTATCTTCCTCGCGTGCTTGATTGGGCAGAAATACTGCTCCGTTCTTGATGCGATTTCACTGACGTAGGCAAGGAGTCCGTTTGCATACCCGCAAAAATCACAATGAAACCGCTCAAAGAAATTCAGGTATGCAAGATGATGCCGGTCCAACAGGATGAAATCGGCCCGTCTCACCTTTTTGATCCGGTAGACAGGAAAACAGACCCATTGATAAAGGCTCACAAAGGCATCGAGGATCAGCAGGGGTATGACAAGAGAGTAGATGAACGGCGCCGTGATGAGGTTCTGAGGCCTGTCCTTGATCAGCCAGACCAGTACGTTCATTTTTAGTTTACGGTGCGTCTCACGGATCGAGTGCTCGAATTCGACCCGTTTCCCTTTGAAATGATAGAAGATCTGAGTCTCTTCGTTATGCAATGCCGTTCTCAGTTCGTCTTCAAGGGTGGTTATCTGTGACAGCAACTGACTGATCTTTGGATTCATTTGAACCTTTTCTTTATAAGGTACGCTTCATGAAATTGGAACGAACAATGCAGCAACGCATCCCCCTTATTATAGTTGATAAGTCGATCATGAAGCACCGCAGCCGGGAATAATCGGCTTATTTGTGCAATTTGCGCATTCAAACTATTCAATCCAGCCGGCAGTCGTTTACAATATATGTTTTGCGTCCATGGAATGACCATGGCAAGCAGTTACCTATAGGAGAATCACAATGGCAGTTGCCAAATCAATGGCAGACCGCGACGGTCTAATTTGGTATGACGGCAAAATGGTGAACTGGCGCGATGCCACGACCCACGTCTTGACACACACCCTTCACTACGGGATGGGCGTATTCGAAGGTGTACGAGCATACAAGACCGATAAAGGCACCGCGATCTTCCGCCTGAAGGAGCATACCGACCGCTTGTTCCGCTCGGCACATATCCTTGGGATGAAAATGCCGTTCGACAAAGCCACCCTGATCGAAGCTCAAAAGGCCGCCGTTCGCGAGAACAATCTTGATTCCGCCTACATGCGCCCCATGGCCTTTTTTGGGCCGGAGGCAATGGGCATCTCTGCAAAGACCCTGTCCACGCACGTGATCGTGGCCGCCTGGCATTGGGGAGCCTACATGGGAGACGATGCCATCACCAACGGCATTCGTGTCAAGACTTCCTCATTCTCCAGACACCATGTGAATATCACGATGTGCAAGGCCAAGGCAAACGGCAATTACATGAACTCCATACTTGCCCATCAGGAGGCTTCGCAGGATGGGTATGACGAGGCCCTGCTGCTTGACGTGGACGGATTCGTTGCGGAGGGCTCCGGAGAGAACGTCTTCATCGTGCGAAACGGGAAGCTCATCACACCTGACCTGACCAGCGCACTTGAAGGAATCACCCGCGACACCATCCTCTGCCTGGCCGCAGAGATCGGTCTGCCTGTTATTGAGAAGCGCATCACACGGGACGAGGTCTATTCCGCTGATGAAGCCTTTTTCACAGGCACGGCTGCCGAAGTCACGCCGATACGTGAACTGGATAACCGCGCCATCGGCAATGGCAAACGCGGTGAAGTGACCGAGAAGCTTCAGTCCATGTATTTTGATATCGTCAAAGGCAAGTCGGCAAAACACGCAGACTGGCTAACCCTTGTTTAAATCAATCTTATAGAGGCATACCACATGGTCGACCAGACAAAGGAAATTGAAGTCAGCGCAAAAGAACTACCGCTTCATTGCCCAACCCGGGACGTTGCCTTGTGGTGCTCCCACCCCCGGGTGTTCCTGGACATAGCGAATACGGGTCACGCAAGCTGTCCGTATTGCGGAACCAGGTACAAGCTAAAGGATGGCGAAGTCATCGGCCATCATTAGAGACTGACTGACTGGAGTTCGAAGGGTGGATCCTCGCCACCCCAGAGCCTGAGGATCACTTCTTGAGCATTGGGCTCGCTGTTATTCGTCCCTATCCGGATGCTTCCTTTACGGCCACTTTCATCAAGAAGCGCAGAATCGGCGAGGACCTGCTTCAAATGCCGGGCAACCGCCTCACCGGTGTCAACCAGGGCAATATGAGTGGGAATCATCGACTCGATGAGGGGTTTCAGGAAAGGGTAATGGGTACAGCCCAGGACGATCGTGTCCACGCCATGGTCAAGAAGCGGCTTAAGGTAGCCTTTCAGCAGGGATCGTGTCGACAGTGAGTCCAGCTCGCCCCGTTCGACGCATTCGACGAGTCCGACGCACGCCTGGGTGACGACCTCGATATGTTGACCGTAATTCTCAAGCAAAGCAGCAAACTGGGCACTCTTCAATGTCCCGACGGTAGCGAGCACGCCCACCACGCCCGTCCGGGTGACGGCGGCGGCTGGCTTCACTGCAGGCTCCATGCCCAGTATCGGCAAGGCATAATGATGCCTGAGGTGCGATATCGCTGCGGCCGTGGCCGTGTTGCATGCCACGACCAGGGATTTGCATTGCTGCTCGAGCATGAAGTCAGCAATCCTGACCGATCGTTCGATAATGAATTCCGGCGTCTTGTTTCCATAGGGCGCATGGAGCGAATCGGCAAAATAAATGAGGTTCTCGGATGGCAGCGCCGATCGAATGTGCCTGAGAACAGACAGTCCTCCCACGCCGGAATCGAATACCCCTATGGATTTCGTATTCATTAAGATTCTATTGATGATCTATAATACTGCAATTATATAAGGAAAATGACATGGGTAATCGTCTTAGCAAGATTTACACTCGCACCGGCGACGAAGGGACCACCTCCCTTGGCGATGGGTCGAGGGTAAGCAAGGACAGCTTGCGCGTCGAGGCGATGGGGCATGTTGACGAGCTGAACGCCGTGATCGGCATCCTGCTGACGGAACCCCTCCCCGGAACGATTCCCGATGAACTCAAGGCGATCCAGCATGACCTTTTCGATATTGGAGGAGAGATCTGCATCCCGGGTTACACCAAAATCAAGGAGTCCAGGATCGTTCACCTGGAAAACACGCTGGACGAGCTCAATGAAACCCTCTCACCGCTCAAGGAATTCATCTTGCCCGGAGGCTCGAGACAATCGGCCTACTGTCACCTCGCGAGGACAGTCTGCAGACGTGCGGAGCGCAGCTTAACCACGCTTAGCCGTTCCGAATCGGTGACGCCGGTATCGTTGCAGTACCTCAACCGGCTGTCGGACCTACTCTTCGTCATGTGCAGAAGCATCAACCAGTCGCTTCAAGTGGAAGATATTCTGTGGAAAAATGAAAATTGAATGACAGAATCGCGTATTGTCATTCATGGTTAATATTCTTTGCGTTATAATTGATGCACCAAGTGTTTAGGCATGCACAGGCTTTACCCTGAATGATAAAAAAACTGCTCCAGCGAGTATTCCAGCCTGGTAAAAAGAAACCGGCGCCCCGACCCAGCGATTCCGCATCTCTCGTGAATGGTCATGCTAAACATATCCCCTATAAAGTGCATCGAATCGACCGCGACCTCATCAATCAAAGCGCGATCAAGACCACCGAGGGTCTGCAAAAGGCAGGCTTTGAGGCTTACGTTGTAGGAGGCGCCGTCCGGGACCTCCTTCTTAAACGACGCCCCAAGGATTTCGATGTGGCGACGAACGCCACGCCGGAGGAAGTCAATCGGATTTTCCGCCGATCCCGCATCATTGGCCGGCGTTTCAGGCTGGTGCATGTGATGTTCGGGAGCGAGACCGTCGAGGTCTCGACTTTCCGCGGCAGCCATCTCAGCGAAAGCGACGATGCCAAGACAGCCGAATCCGGCCGCATATTGCGGGATAACGTGTTCGGCTCGCAGGCTAATGACGCGCTCCGCCGGGATTTCACTGCGAACGCACTTTACTACGACCCTGAAAGCGAAGAGGTGATCGACTTCCATAATGGATTCTCGGACATCCAGAAGGGCATCCTTCGCATGATAGGTGACCCCGAGACCCGCTACCGTGAAGACCCTGTCCGCATGCTGCGTGCGGTCAGGCTCTCTGCAAAACTGGGTCTCAAAGTAGAGAAGCACACCGAGACCCCGATTGCAAAACTGGCGAACCTGCTGCAGGACGTGCCGCCATCCCGGCTTTTTGATGAGATGCTCAAGCTCTTCCTGTCCGGCCATGCCCAGGAAAGCGTGATGGCATTGAGACAGCATGGTCTCCACCACGGTCTCCTGCCCTTGCTTGATGTTGTCCTGGAGCAACCGCTGGGTGAACGATTCATCAACCTCGCCCTTAAGAACACGGATGAACGTGTCCTGGCAGAAAAACCCGTTTCGCCCAGTTTCCTATTTGCTACGCTCCTTTGGCATGAGGTTCTGAGCGCCTGGCAGAAATTCCAGGAACTTGGGGAAAGACCGATCCCGGCTCTGCACCAGGCCATGAACGAGGTCATCGACATCCAGGCCGAAAAGCTAGCCATCCATAAACGTTACAGCAGCACGATGAAGGAGATCTGGGGCATGCAGCCGCGTTTCGAGCAGCGCGCCGGCAAACGTCCCTTCGGCCTTTTCGAGCATCCCAGATTCCGTGCTGCGTATGACTTCCTGCTGCTGCGATGCGAATCAGGCGAGGTCGACAAGAGCCTGGGAGAATGGTGGACGAAGTTCTCGGAAGCGAATGCCGCTGAACGGGCAGCCATGCTGCAACCCTCCACCGAACCCAAGAAGAGGCGCAGGCGTCAGCGGAAGAAGCCGACACAGGCGCAACCGCTCTGAAGATGGCAAGGGCATTCATCGCATTGGGAAGCAACTTACAGGAACCGCTGAAGCAGGTATCAACCGCTTTGGATGAAATCGATTCGATTGAGAACACCCGGCTGATCAGGCATTCTTCCCTTTATGTCACAAAGCCATTAGGGTATGAGAACCAGCCTGACTTCATCAATGCGGTGGCTGAAGTCGAGACCCGCCTCGATCCGGCTGAACTGCTTCATGGTCTGTTCGCCATAGAGAACAGTCACGGAAGAGAAAGGCCGTTTCCGAATGCGCCCCGGGTGTTAGACTTGGATTTGTTGCTTTACGATGATATAACTATGCGTTCAGACGAACTGACCCTTCCTCATCCAAGAATGCACGAACGGGGGTTTGTGATGCTTCCTTTGGCCGAGATCGCACCCGACCTGAAAGTCGGTGGGCTGGGAACCGCTTCTGGGATCGCTGAACGGTGTGCCGCCCAGGGCATTGAGAAATTACAGAATAGCCAACATGAATCTCATTGAAAAATTTCCCTATATTGTAATCGAGGGACCAATCGGATGCGGCAAGACGACGCTCGCCAAAAAACTCGCCGACCGCTTCTCGGTCAATCTCCTTCTGGAAAACGCCGAGGCGAATCCCTTTTTATCGCGTTTTTACCAGGATGCGCCGAGGTATGCCCTTCCAACTCAGCTTTTCTTCCTGTTTCAGCGGGCCAACCAGATCCGCGACCTGACTCAGCGTGACATGTTCGCGGAGGCGCAGGCGACGATCGCGGACTTCTTCCTTGAGAAAGACCCGCTGTTCGCCCGTCTTAACCTCGATGATGAGGAATTTGCCCTTTATCGGCAAATCTATCAGCACATGCAGCTTCAGACCTCGACACCGGACCTGGTCATCTACCTTCAAACACCGGTGGATGCGCTTGAGGAAAGGATCCACCAGAGAAACATCAGCTACGAGCAGGGCATCCCGAGAGAATACCTTGAGCGGCTTTCCAATGCCTACAGCGAATACTTTCATTCTTACGACAATTCCCCTCTGTTGATCGTCAATAACGAAAAGCTCAACATCACGAAAGAAGATGCGTTGAACACGCTCGTCGAACGCATCATGCAGATACGCGGCCGACGCGAATTCTTCAACTCCAACTTTGACTAGCCATGACGAACGTAGCCTTTTTGAAATCCATGGCGAAGCGTGGTGAGAAGATCGCCATGCTGACCTGTTACGATGCCACCTTCGCCAAGCTCATGGAGGCAGCCGGAGTCGATGTGCTGCTGGTGGGCGACTCGCTCGGGATGGTGATGCAGGGGAAGTCAAGCACGCTGGAAGTCACCATGGAAGACATGGAATACCATACCCGGTCTGTCTCGAATGGCGTCACGCGCACCATGATCATCACGGATATGCCGTTTGGCAGTTATGAGAACGATCTTGACGTTGCCCTGAAGAACGCCAGAAGACTGATGGCTGCAGGTGCGCATATGGTCAAACTCGAAGGTGGCGGCCCTATGGTCGATACGGCACGCTACCTTGTGGAAAACGACATCCCGGTATGTGCGCACCTTGGATTCACGCCGCAATCGGTCAACAAACTGGGCGGCTACCGCATTCAAGGCAAGACCGAAGAAAGCGCCCGACAGATTCTCGACGATGCGCGGCGCATGGGCGAGGCAGGGGTCGACTTCGTCTTGCTCGAAATGGTGCCGGCCGCCCTCGCCAAGCAGATCACGGACAGCATCGGCACGCCGACGATAGGTATCGGAGCCGGTACGGATTGCAACGGACAGGTTCTTGTCCTGCAGGACTTGCTCGGCATCTACACCGGACCGGCCGACAAGGACCCGCATGAGTTCAAATCGCCGAGATTCGTTCGTAACTTCCTTGAACATGCCGGCAACATACAACAAGCTGTATCGAACTACGTCAAAGCGGTCAAGGAAGGATCCTTCCCCTCCTCCGAGCACTGTTACTGAGCCATGGAAATCATCACCTCCGCAGAAGCCCTCCGAGCGCGCCTTGCCGATCATCGGGGCATAGCGTTCGTGCCCACGATGGGCAACCTGCATGAAGGCCATCTGAGTCTGGTGCGCCTCGCCAAGCAACATTCGCAGACCGTCGTCGTCAGCATCTTCGTCAACCCGCTCCAGTTTGGGAAAAATGAGGACCTGGAGAATTATCCCCGCACGTTGGATGCAGATATAAGCAAGTTGACGGAAGTTGATGCATCCATCCTGTTCGCACCCGAGGTCGGGATCCTCTATCCTGATTACGACCCGGTTACCCGGGAAACCGGTCAAACGATGCTGGTCACCCCGCCCCCGATAGCCAATCAGCTATGCGGAGCCAGCCGACCAGGGCATTTTGACGGGGTGGCCACAGTCGTACTCAAGCTGTTTAACCTGGTAAGACCCGACATCGCTGTATTTGGGAAAAAAGACTTTCAGCAGCTCCATATCATTCGCGAACTTGTCAGGCAATTCAACATTCCAATCACCATCATGGCCGGGGAAACCGAGCGGGAAGCGGATGGCCTTGCCATGAGTTCCCGGAACGGGTACCTGAACGCGGGACAGAGGATCGAGGCGCCGCGCCTTTACAAAACCCTTCAAGTGGCTGTTCGGAACATCCAGCAAGGCAATCGGGATTTCGCTGCCCTCGAACGCGATACGTCTGCCTACCTTACCCAGCTTGGGTGGATCGTTGACTACATCGCGATCCGATCCGAACGGACGCTACTCGCACCGCTGCCTCACGAGAGCGGCCTAATCGCCCTTGGCGCCGCCCGACTGGGACAGACCAGGCTCATCGACAACATCCAGTTCAGAACCGATTGAAACTTTTGCTGTCAATCCCGATGCGCCCGATTCAATCAATTGGATTTTGATGGTACGATGCCTTTATCCTCGCAATCCGTGCTTACTGGTTAACTTTCGATGAAAGATCACTAAATGCCTTTGTTATCAAAACCCCTTCCGGTGTTCGGCATCCTCGCAGCAATCATCGTCCTGATATTCCTCCTCCCAAAGAAATGCCATTCAACTGACGAACCGCCGCATTCGACACTGACGGCACAGGATGAAGCGATCCTCAAGAACTTCACGATCACCCGAGACTTTGCTTACGGCGAGAACGACAAGCAGAAAATGGACATCTACGCGCCTCGAGAGACAAAGGGCGCGCCTATCATCCTTTTCCTTCATGGCGGCGGATACAAGATAGGCGACAAGAGCAGCCGACTTGGATTCATCAACAAAGTCACCCGCTGGGTACCGCAGGGGCTGATCGTCATCTCCATGAACACGCGACTGTTTCCGGAGGCCGACGGTTATACTCAGGCCGATGATTTCGCCCATGCCATCGTAGCCGTTCAAAAACATGCCGTCGAATGGGGAGGTGACCCCAAGAAGCTCATCATCATGGGCCACTCATCCGCCGGCCACCTGGTGAGCCTGCTTACCGCCAAACCTTCCCTTGTCTACGACCTGGGAGGGCTACCTTGGCTAGGCGGACTCTCTTTGGACAGTTCGTCCATGGATATTCCCCAGACTATGGCGAGCGGACATCCCGGTTTCTTTGATGAGGCGTTTGGAAAGGACCCCGACATGTGGGTCAAGTCCTCGCCTATAAACAACCTGAGCAGTGAATCACTCCCCCTCTTCGCAGCCTGCTCCCTCCAGCGGGGAGACAGGCCTTGCCAGAAGGTCATGGATTACTCGAAGGCGGCCAAGATTTACGGTGCCAGGGTTGACGTGTTCCCCGTTGATTACGATCATGGCCAAGTGAACGACAGGCTGGGCACGGACTGCGATTACACGAAAGAGGCCGAGAAATTCATGGCCAGCCTGGACAAAGAGGTGGAAAAACGCCTGGGTTCCGGCCAAAATAAGCCCTGAAACATATAGATGTTTTATTGAAAGCCAACTTTACATTATAATATAAACAATTATCTATATAAGTCAGTACTATGCAAAGAACAATGCTGAAGTCCAAACTGCACCGCGCACGTGTGACTCACTCCGAACTGGAGTACGAGGGATCGTGCGCGATCGATGAGAATCTGCTTGATGCCGCCAATATTCGCGAATACGAACAGATCAACATCTACAATGTAACAAATGGTGAACGATTTACGACGTATGCCATTCGGGCAAAACGAAACTCGGGCATCATCTCGGTGAACGGAGCGGCTGCGCACAAGGCCAACCCCAATGATATCGTCATCATCGTGAGTTATGCCAATTACTCAGAAATCGAACTCGAGAAGTTCCAACCCCTTCTCGTCTATGTGGATCACGACAACCGCATCAAAGACCAACGCTTCAATATTCCTGTACAAGCGGCATAAATGTTAAATCTAGAAGAAATGAAACTGGCGATCATCGATGCACTCGAGGATATCAAGGCCTTTGACATCACGGTAATGGATGTGAGGAAGCTCACCTCGATGACAAGCTACATGATCGTTGCAAGCGCAAACTCCACCCGTCAGGCCAAGGCGATCGCCGACAACGTCCGTGACAAACTCAAGGAAAAAGGGGTCGACATTCGGGGGACTGAAGGAGAACAGGATGGAGAATGGGTGCTGGTCGACCTGAACGACATCGTCGTCCATATCATGATACCGGCTTCCCGCGCCTACTATAACCTCGAACAGTTATGGGGTGAGGCTGAAGTCCGTCGCAACCCGCCAAAACTTCCGGCCGCCAGCGCGGCCTGACCCATTTGCGAATCAGGATACTTTCTGTCGGCCATAAAATGCCCGGATGGATCGATCTGGCATGCGAAGAATACCTGAAACGGATGCCGCGTGAACTGCAAACCGAGATCGTTGAGATCAAACCGGACAAGCGTGCGTCCGGAAAGAACAGCGAAACCGTTCAGGAATCGGAAGCCAAACGCATTCTGGAAATCGCAGGGAAGGATTGCCTGATCGCCCTCGATGAGCGAGGCCAGGAAGTCAGTACGCTGCAACTTACCGAGAAGTTGAAACAATGGCAAGGCCTTGGCAGGGATATCTGCCTTGTCGTGGGCGGTGCGGACGGCCTGCACCCGTCGATCAAGCAAAAAGCCCAATGGCAATGGAGTCTTTCCAGGCTCACGCTGCCCCATGGCATGGTGCGCGTATTATTGAGCGAGCAACTTTATCGCGCATACACTGTCATTCAGAATCATCCATACCACCGGGAATGATTCGGATACCGGCCAGACAGGAAGCCTTGCAACATCCTGTTTTTCTCCGGCATGCTGGATCAGCAATCGATTTATGACTAACAAACAATTCCATATCGGCCTCGCCTGGTTTCGGCGGGATCTTCGCGACTTCGACAACGCACCCCTTTACGAGGCCTTGCAAAGGTGCAGTCAGGTCTACTGTGTCTTTGTATTCGACACCCGCATACTCGATCGGCTTGCCGACAAAGCGGACCGAAGAGTCGAATTCATATGGGAGAGCATCAAGGAACTCAAAGCCACCCTGAAAGAGCATGGAAGCGATCTGATCGTACTTCATGGGGACCCCCGCCGCTGCATACCGGAACTGGCCGCCAAGCTAGACGCCGATGCGGTCTTTTCGGCTCGCGATTATGAGCCTGACGCATTGAGCCGGGATAAGGAGGTCGCTTTACGGCTATCCGAAAGCGGAAAGGACTTTCTCCAGTTCAAGGACCAGGTCATTTTCGAACAGTCCGAGGTACTGAGCCAGGCTGACAAACCCTTTGGCGTCTTTACACCTTACAAGAACGCTTACCTGAAGAAACTGGACCTTCCGCAGGTGCAGGCTTATCCTGTTGAAAGACACGTTTCAAAACTGGCCCGATTCCAGGCCGATGCGCTTCCGGCCCTGGAGCATTTGGGTTTCCAAAGGACGAACTTATCGAACATGCGTCTTCCGACAGGCATGTCAGGCGGCCGTAAACTGCTGGAGGACTTCAAGGGACGCATTTCGAAATACGGTGACACACGAGACTACCCGTCCTTAAAAGGTCCCTCCTACCTATCCGTGCACCTGCGTTTCGGCACCGTTTCGATCAGGGAACTATTCAGGACGGCACTCTCGGTTCGATCGAGAGGGGCGGACATCTGGTTATCCGAGCTCATTTGGCGGGATTTCTATTTCCAGATCCTCCACCATCATCCAAGGGTCGGGATTGGCAGGGCATTCAAGCCTTCATTCGAATCACTGGCGTTTGAGAATGACACCGGGCTTTTTCAGGCATGGCGTGAAGGCAGGACGGGCTATCCTCTCGTGGATGCCGCCATGCGCCAATTGAACCTGACCGGTTACATGCATAACCGGCTCAGGATGGTGACGGCAAGCTTCCTTATCAAGGATCTTCTTGTGGACTGGCGCTGGGGCGAACGCTATTTTGCTGACAAGCTCATCGATTTCGACTTGAGCGCGAATAACGGCGGATGGCAATGGGCCGCTTCGACAGGCTGCGATTCACAACCCTGGTTCAGGATATTCAATCCAATCACGCAAAGCGAGAAATTTGATCCTGAAGGAAACTTTATCCGGAAATACGTGCCTGAACTTGCAGGATGCAATAAAAAGGAAATCCATGCTCCCTGGCTGATGACAGAGCAAAGACAGAATGAACTCGATATCCCTATTGGAAGAGCCTACCCCAGACCCGTTGTGGATCACGCCTCGCGACGGTTACGTGCCCTGGAAATCTACAAGTCAGCCTCGAACAAGGATCAAAATAATGAATAACCATGATTTAATAGTGTTTTTTGTGCTATCTCCAGACTGTTACAATGTCTATACTGACGACTTTAGATTGTGACAAAGATTGACTACAAGCCAATCAAAATAGTGGACAAGGCCAGTTTGCTACGTTAAAGTTGAATTAACAATCATGGCTCGGATCATTTCCAAGGGCTCAAAGAATACGATGGAATATCAAATGCGCAACAAATTACTACCTGTCATAGCTTTCCTTTCCATGGCTATGGCGTTGAACGGCTGCACCACGGTGGCGAACAAGGACCCGCTCGAAGGCATCAACAGAGGCGTCTACAAATTCAATGATGTGGCCGACAAGGCAGTCATCAAACCGGTTGCAGGCGCATACAAGGCCGTCACACCCGTACCTGTCCGCAGCGGAATCAATAACTTCTTCACCAATCTTGGTACGCTCGTGACAACGGTCAATCAGCTATTGCAGTTCAAGTTCAATGAAGCAGCCGACAGTGCCGGCCGATTCGTGATCAACAGCACATTCGGGATCGCTGGCCTGATCGATGTCGCCTCCATGGACGGAGTGAAACAGTATAACGAGGATTTTGGCAAGACACTTGGACACTACGGAGTAGGCGATGGAGCCTATCTTGTGCTTCCATTCCTGGGACCTAGCACGGTAAGGGACACGGGCGGCCTTGTCGTAGACAGTTATGCCTTCGACCCGCTAGGCTACATTGACTCACCAAGTGTCCGCAACAGCCTCGTGGCCACCAAGTTCCTTGACAAGCGTGCCCAATACCTGCCGGCAAGTGACCTTGTCGATGATGCCGCGCTTGACCCGTATGTATTCATGCGTGATGCCTACCTGCAACGGCGTCATTTGCAGATCAACGGAAAACCGGATACAGACGAGAACTTCGAAGAATACGACAGCCAGGATACGGCGCCGGCTTCAGCCAAATAAATCACAGGCTCTATTCGCCCGCGACAGTCATACTCTCAACAAGAATGGAGCCGACCTGTTTCGAACCCTGAATCAGGACATCGTTCCCCACAGCCAGTATCTGCATGAACATCTCCCTGAGGTTGCCTGCGATGGTTATCTCTTCGACCGGGTGAAGGATCACGCCGTTCTCGACCCAGTAACCGGCTGCCCCCCTGGAATAGTCGCCGGTGACCATGTTCACGCCATGACCCAGCAATTCGGTCACGACGAGTCCGGTTCCCATGTACTTCAGCAGGGCCTCAAGGTTCATATCGCCCGGCTTCACGATCAGGTTATGATTGCCGCCTGCGTTACCCGTGGTGACCATGCCGAGCTTGCGTGCCGAATAACTGGATAAAACGTACCCCTGAAGTATCCCATCCTGCACAAGCGTTCTGGAACGGGTGGCGACACCTTCGTTGTCGAAAGGACTGCTGGCCAATCCTTTCCTGATATGCGGCAGTTCCTCAATGGTCACGTTCGGTGACATGACCTGCTTTCCGAGGCTGTCCAGCAGGAAAGATGATTTACGATAAAGACTGCCGCCTGAAACAGCTGAAATAAGATGCGATATCAGGCCGGAGGCCAGAGTCGACTCAAATATCACCGGCACTTTCGCCGTCTTGATCTTCTTGCTGCCGATTCGTTTGATCGTACGGTTTCCGGCCATCTGACCTACATGCTTCGCTGATTCCAGATCGGATGCCGCACGTGCACTGGTATACCAGTAGTCCCTTTGCATGCCTTCCGGTCCGTCTTCGGCAATAACGGAACAGCTTAATCCATGTCTTGAACTGGCATACCCGCCTGAGAAGCCGTTGGAATTGGCATAAACGAACATGCCTTCATACGTGGAGACCGACGCACCTTCCGTGTTGGTTATGCGCTCGTCAACACCGAGCGCATAAGATTCGCATTCCTTGGCCATCTCGATCGCCTCTTCCACGGATATGGGCCAGTGATGGTACAAGTCAAGGAAAGGGATCTCCTTTGCCATCAGATCCTTGTCTGCCAATCCGCAGAACTCATCTTTAGCCGTGTAACGGGCAATGCTGCACGCCGCCTTGACCGTGTCCTGAATCGCCTGAGGCGAGAGATCCGACGTACTTGCGTGCCCTTTTTGCTGTCCGAAGTAAACGGACACAGAGACACCCTTGTCGCGATTGTATTCAATGGTTTCCGTCTCCCCCATGCGCACCGAGACGTTCTGCCCCATGCCAAGGCTCACTTCCGTTTCTGCCGCGCTGGCCCCTAAAGACCTGGCCAAGGCCAGAACGTCGGCAGTCATTTGCTGCAGTTCTTCCTGGGTGTAGCTAAACCCTGTTTTCGTTTGGGCGATCTCAGTCACAAATAACTCTCGGGAAAAAACTGTTATCATACCTCACTATGAAATCAAAGAAGACAATCGAATCATCTAATCTTTCGGAAAATCACGAAGATCCGATAAGCAAGACAAAGCGCAAGGCTGCCATGGATGCGCTTCAGGACCTTGGGGTCACGCTTGTGGGCCTATCCAAGGACAAACTTCAGAAGCTCAACCTTCCCGAGAATCTCCTGGATGCGATCCTGGAAGCCAAACGAATCACGGCCAACGGGGCAACGCGCCGGCAGATGCAATATATCGGAAGGCTGATGCGGGAAGTCGACACGTTGCCTATCGAGGATCAACTCCAGCGATGGGAAGGCAAAAACAGCGCCGAGAATGCCTACTTTCATCAACTGGAACGCTGGCGCAGCCGTTTGATCGGAGAGGACGTCGCGCTTTCCGAACTGATCGCCCAATACCCGACCGTGGACACACAGAAGGTCAGGACGTTGATCCGCAACGCCAGGCATGAACAAGCGGAGAACAAGCCGCCAAAGAACAGCAGGGAACTCTTCAAGTATCTTCGCGAGCTCACTGCACCAGGCAAGGACGTCCCCGAAGAAGACCTTCCCGAGACCGATGAAGGTTAATTGACGGAATCAACTTCAGGAGTCTCTTCCTTGTGAGGTATCCATAGAAACTCACGGGGATGTTCATTGATCCGTACCAGAACCGCCTTGAGCAATCTTGGCCATTGCATGAAACTGAGCTTGCGGGATTTCATCGCGACATAGAGCGCCAGTGAGAAACTAACCAGCAGATTGACCACACCGATCAACAGCACGCCCGAAGCCGAGATCATTACCGTTTCAAGGGCGACATCAAAGTGAAGGCCTGCGAGCGAGAAACCGACGAAAGCTGACGAGAAGGCGATATGGCGGATGTCGATGGGGAGCCCCAGGAGCACGCCTATGGCAGCCATACCTCCAAGCAGGCAGCCAAAATAGAAGTTTCCGGCAAGCGCACCCAGATTGTTCTCGATATAATCGGCGACACGTTCCAGCCGACGTTCCCCCAGTAACCTCTGGAGCCATGGCAACGCCTTGATTCGCTGAGGAATCTTATTGTAGATGGCAATGTTGTCGTGATAACCGGCGATCAAGCCAGACAGGAAAAGGCACACTCCCGCGATGCCAGCATAGAGGAGAGCGCCGCTGCGGAAAGGATGGATATCCTGAAGAAGGTGGTTAGCCTTATCGGAATCGACGAAAGGATGCCCGCTGCACCAGAGATAGAGCGAAGCGACCATCATCGCCATCGGAACCGCCACCACCACATTCCCGAAGATCGCCACTACCTGGCTGCGCATGGTATAGGAAATGATCGTCACCAGTTTATCCAGATTCCTGCCATTCCCATCGCTCTCATCGATGCTCGAGGCGATGGCTGCTGCCGTCATGGCAGGTTGCTTGGTTGCCACCGTGAAATGCAGGATATGGATCAGCATGAAGCCGAAGCCATAATTGAGGCTGAACAGGATCGCCTCGGTCAAGGGAGGCAGATGATGCTTTGCGATGGTGAGCTTGATCATCGCCATCAGAACTATCGCGACGCCGGCACCCATCGCCGAGCGCATCAGGGAAAAATATTCCTGTCGATTGGTCGTGATGTAGTGTTCACCGGTTCGGCTTGCGTTCTCCGTGACGCGTAAAGCCAGTATCTCCATATTCTGCCGCCAGTGCTGCCTGACGTCGTTCTTATGGCTTTCAGCACTTACCAGGGTTTTAAAGAGCGCGATGCAGTAATAATCCAGCTTCTGGTTCATACTGGATCTTCTGACGAGCGTGAGCAGCAACTCCATTCTCATGATCTGCTGACTCATGCCTTGCAGCAGGAAAGTCAGGTTGATACTCGTACCGGTTCTGGCACTGTTCCTCCTGATCTTGAAAATGACCTCCCGGCAAAGCGTGAGCGTGACCATGATGCGATCGACCTGTGCAGCAGGGTCTTCAGGGTACTTGAGCAAGGACGCCAGTTCGGACTGCTGCATCATGAAGGGCGAGACATGCTCCTCGAGTTCCGGGTGATTCTGAACGAGTTCCTGCTCCAAACCCGCCGCAGCAAGCCTGTAGGACAAAACCTGCAGGGCATCGAGCAACCCTTGCCTCGATTGCAGCAGGCTCTCTGGAGGCGCATCCTCAATACGCAAGGAATGGATCAGGTCGATCCAGACCTCATCAGGAACTGCCAACACCCATTCCTCATCCGTGGCCTGGTTGAATATCAGGGTGAATAGATCTTTGAGGTAGGCGCGATCCATGGCATCCGGCAGGAACTTATGACCGATCCTTCTTCGCATCTCCGTGAAGAAACCGGTGTTAGGCTGGATGCCAGAATCGACATAAAGCGAGACCGGTTTGCACTGAACCAGAAGGAACAGCAACTTCGACCTGACGAATTCGGCGTATCCCGGGTTGTGATCGAGCACATGGCAGAGCGCCTGTATGGAATGCACCGCCTGGAATGCCATCCTTGGCTTTTCAGGCCGAACGATGTCAAAAAGCTCGACAAACAGGTCTGCTGCATCGCCCCCCTGGTCGATGTATCTTTGTATGATCGCTTGCATGGCCCCTCAGGTTCTCTTATGCATTCTTTGCATTACCGATCAGGAGCTGTTCCGCTTGTTCAGCTTGACCTTGGTTTTGAAGACCTTACCGTCCCGAACATAGACAATGTCCACCGTTTGTCCCGAATACCGCTGCGTCGCCTGCCCCAGGGTATCCATCGTTCCCAATACGACGTCTCCGACCGATTGAAGTATATCCTCTTCCTGAAGACCGATCTGGTCAGCGGGGGAACCATCGATCACGCGGACGATGATAAGCCCTCTGGGCGCATTCTCGTTGATACTGGGTTTGACATGCACACCCAGTACGGGTGGGGCCAGCTTCGACCAATAAGCCGCATAATAGGTGTACTGCGACTTGTCCTGCAGCTCGTCGCCACTCTTATCGCCCCCGTTCTTCCGCCTGGCCTGTTCCAGCTTCATCTCGCCGAAGCCCTCTGCTATCTCGCCTGTCCGTTCGGTATACACCATCACCACATCGGCTTTGACCTTCTTCGCCTGGGGAATCATCAGATTGGGTGAGATGTTACCTGCCGTGAAGTTGGAATACCCGACGAACTCGAATCCTCGCTGCTCCATTCGCTCATAATCCTTGTCCTTGTCCACGCCCCGGTAAATCTTCGGACCGTTCGGCATGGGTTGGCGCGGTGAATTGGAAGGCTTGGATGCAACATAGGTCGATTCATAAGGGTTCTCGTTCGTGACCGATTTGCCGTCCTGCTTCGACGGTCCTGTCGATGAGCAAGCGACCAGACCGATTATGAATAGTGATATCAAGACTACACGCATGTTATTTCCTTATATTAGGATGAATTAAAAATCGGCAGCAAGGAATGATATGATTATCGCTTATTTAACGGAATTACAACCATCTAGACAAGTGATAATGTAAAACAATTCATATGGAAGAGAAAATAATTAAGATCGGCCTGATTTCCATCAGCGACCGTGCGTCCAGCGGAACCTACGAGGACAAGGGCATCCCTTCGCTTCGGGAATGGCTTGATCATGCATTGGTCACGCCATGGGAATGCGTCCCTTACCTCATTCCCGATGAACGCGAGGTCATCGAGTCCACCCTGATCAAGGCAGTCGACGATGAACGCTGCTCGCTGGTCCTGACAACGGGCGGCACGGGCCCCGCCCTTAGGGATGTCACCCCGGAGGCCACGCTCGCCGTAGGTGAGAAGGAAATGCCCGGATTCGGTGAACAGATGCGTCAGATCAGCCTGAACTTCGTTCCTACCGCTATCCTTTCCAGACAGGTAGCCGTGATTCGCAAACAAAGCCTGATCGTCAATCTGCCCGGCCAGCCGAAATCCATTGCCCAAACGCTTGAGGGATTGAAAGACCCAAGCGGGAATGTGAAGGTTCATGGGATCTTCGCTGCGGTACCCTATTGCCTCGACCTTATCGGAGCCCCGTATATCGAAACGGATCCGGCGATCGTTCAATCCTTTCGGCCTAAATCTGCGGTCAAGCCAGGGTAAAACGACTTCATGTCCGAATTCGATTTAATCGACAGGTTCTTTAAGAAACCCGCATCCTCAGCGTACCTTGGGATCGGGGATGATGCTGCCCTGTTGAAACCGGATAAAGGCTGCCAATTAGCGATATCAACCGATATGCTGGTAGCAGGTACTCACTTTTTAATGGATTGCCAACCTTACCTGATCGGCTGGAAGTCGCTGGCAGTCAACATCTCCGATATGGCGGCCATGGGTGCAGACCCCCGCTGGGCAACCCTGGCGATAGCGCTTCCCCGTAAAGATGAGGCATGGCTGGAAGGCTTCTCGAACGGGTTCTTCGATTGTGCGAAGCAATACCAAGTCGAACTCATCGGTGGCGACACCACCCGCGGCCCGCTTAACATCTGCGTTCAAATCATAGGGGAAGTCCCGGACGGGAAGGCTCTGCGTCGCGACGGCGCAAGGGCTGGCGACGACATATGGGTCTCCGGGAACCTTGGCGATGCCGCGCTTGCACTGAGGGGACTGCAAGGACAGTTCGATATGGATCCTGAAGACCTCGAGGCATTGAGAGTCAAGCTCGAACATCCCGAACCCAGGGTCATGCTGGGTTCGTCTCTTAGGGACATCGCCACCAGCGCGATCGATATTTCCGACGGGCTGGTGGCCGACCTGGGGCACATTCTAAAGGCATCCAAGTCAGGGGCAATCGTCGAGTTCATGGATATACCCCGTTCAAATACAGTAAGCGGTTACTTACAACATGACCCAGTCAAAGCAATGGTATTGTCGGGCGGGGACGATTATGAGTTATGCTTTACCGCAAGTCCAGGGCACCGGGATGCCATTCTGGCGATCGCAGAGAAACTTGCCTTGAAACTTAGCCGGATCGGGACCGTCACCGACCTGGGCGCCCTCACGGTCCTTGACTCTAACCAGCAGCCGATTACGCTTGGAAAGGGCGGTTTTGACCACTTTGCCTAACTTCAGATTCCTGCTGTCCCATCCCGCCCATTTCATTGCATTGGGGTTCGGGTCCGGACTCAGCCCTAAAGCGCCAGGAACGGCAGGCACCGTGATCGGCATCCCTCTTTTCCTTTTGCTCTCCCAGACGCCTGAAAGCACCCATTACCTTTTGCTGGCCTTCCTTTTCCTGATCGGGATACCCATTTGCACGATCGCAGGGAATGATCTGGGCGTAGCGGACCACGGAAGCATCGTTTGGGATGAGATCGTGGCAATGATGCTGGTTCTGGAATGCTGTCCGCATAACTGGACCTGGTGGCTGATCGCGTTTCTGCTTTTCCGGCTCTACGACATATGGAAACCGTTTCCCATTCGCCAGGTGGACGCAAAGGTCAAGGCGGGCTTTGGGGTGATGCTGGACGACCTCCTTGCAGCAGTCTATTCGATCATAAGCATAAAAGGGTTACTATGGATGATGTCAGCTTACTCCAACTAGCGGCTGAAATTGGCGAAGCCCTAAAATCGCATCAACACTTACTGACGCTTGCCGAGTCGTGTACAGGGGGGCTTGCTTCGGCAACCGTGACCGGCATTCCGGGCAGTTCTGCCTGGTTCGACAGCGGTTATGTCGTCTACAGCAACCGTTCCAAACAGGACATGCTGGGCGTCTCGGAAAGAACGATCCTCACCTACGGTGCCGTGAGCGAGGAAACGGCCAGGGAGATGGCGCTGGGCGCCCTTCGCAGCGGCCGCGCCACGATTGCTGCAAGCATCACAGGTATAGCCGGGCCGGATGGGGGCACCCCGGGCAAACCCGTCGGAACGGTTTGTTTTGCCTGGGCAAGCCATGGCGGGAAGCCATTATCCCGAACACGGGTCTTTAACGGCGACCGCCACGCCATTCGGGAGCAGTCGGTACGTGAGGCCCTGACAAACCTTTTAACGCTTCTCTGACGTCTTAACGATCATGCTCATGTTCGTGTTCGCGTCCCCAGCCTCCTCGATCATGGCCCCATTCTCCACGATCGTGCTCTCTCCAATCATGGTAAGCATAGTACTCGCGCGGCTCATAATGACGGTAATACACCGGTGGAGGGGGCGCGTAATAAGCCCTGGGAGCAGGCTCATAGTAAACTGTCGGCGGCGCCTCGTAATACCTTACTGGAGGCGGTGGGACATAATACGCAGGTGGCGCGATCTCCAACCCGAAACTGAACGAGTCATGGGCATAAGCAGACGAGATGCCTGCAACACCCAACGCCAACGAGATCAATCCAAAACGTAACATCTTCATTTTAAGCTCCTCATGAAATTCTTGTTATGTGATTCAATAACGTTTAAGGAGAATTCAGGTTGACTTCTTCTCATTTTGCCCACAAAAACCGTGACCGACCCTTTCTATCGCTTACCTTAAACCCTGATTTATGGAATAATTAGAGGATTTTTCTAAGTACTAATTCTGGGATAACTATGGATGACAACAAAAGCAAAGCTTTAGCCGCGGCTCTTTCGCAAATCGAGAAACAGTTTGGCAAAGGTTCCATCATGCGCATGGGCGATGCAGAGGTGGCCAGTGACATCCAATCCGTCTCGACAGGTTCGCTCGGGCTCGATATCGCCCTGGGAATTGGTGGCCTGCCGAGAGGCCGTATCGTTGAGATCTACGGGCCAGAATCCTCCGGCAAGACGACCCTGACGCTGTCCGTGATCGCGCAGATGCAGAAACTCGGCGGCGTAGCGGCCTTTATCGATGCCGAACACGCGCTTGACCCCCAGTATGCCTCGAAACTTGGCGTGAATGTTCCGGAACTGCTTATCTCCCAGCCTGATACCGGGGAACAGGCCCTGGAAATCGCAGACATGCTGGTACGTTCCGGCTCCGTGGACATCGTCGTCGTCGACTCCGTCGCCGCACTGACACCGAAAGCCGAAATCGAAGGCGAGATGGGTGATTCGCACATGGGACTTCAGGCACGCCTGATGAGCCAGGCACTTCGTAAACTCACAGCCAATATCAAGCGCACCAATACGCTGGTCATATTCATCAATCAGATTCGCATGAAGATCGGCGTCATGTTCGGGAATCCTGAGACAACAACAGGCGGTAACGCGCTCAAGTTCTATGCCTCCGTCAGGCTGGACATCCGCCGCACCGGGGCGATCAAGAAAGGTGAGGAAATCACCGGTTCTGAAACCAAGGTCAAAGTAGTCAAGAACAAGGTGGCGCCGCCTTTCAAACAGGCCGAATTCGATATTCTCTATGGTGAGGGCATTTCACGCGAAGGTGAGATCATCGAACTCGGCGCGAACCTGAAACTGGTTGAAAAAGCGGGAGCCTGGTACAGCTATAAGGGTGAAAAGATCGGACAGGGCAAGGACAATGCCCGTGAATACCTCAAGGAGCATCCTGCGGTCGCGAACGAGATTGACGCCCTGATCCGTGCCAACGCAAAGATGGCCAATGCGAGCATGACGGTCGCGCCAGTTGAAGACGATTGAAAAGCTTAGGCAGAAAGGACTTGGAATGCTTGCCAGACGCGAGCATTCGGCAGTCGAGCTCAAACGGAAGCTATTGGCTTCCGTAGCGGAAGAGGAGGAAAACGAATCCAGACTGGCTGAAGTCGATGCCGTGATCGAGGATTTCAAGAAACGAGGCTGGTTGTCAGAGGAACGGTTCACTGAACAGCTGCTTCATGCAAGAAAGAGAAAGTTCGGCAGTTTAAAGATCGCTCATGAGCTTCGGGAAAATGGCATTACGGAGGATTTGGTCATGGAGGCCTTATCCGAAGTGAAGACGGACGAATTCGCAAATGCCCTGGATATATGCAGGAAGAAATACAAGACGCCTCCAAAAGGTCGAGAGGAATGGATCAAGCAGGCCCGCTTCCTGCAGTCTCGCGGGTTTGACTTTGAAGTGATAAAGAAAGTATTGAATCAGGATATCGAAGAGTTGGAATGAATACGAAACCAAGCAGTAAAGAGATACGCCAGGCTTTTCTGGACTTTTTTGCCTCCAAAGGGCACCAGATCGTTGCCTCCAGTTCGCTGGTCCCCCATGGAGACCCTACCCTTCTCTTCACGAACGCGGGGATGAACCAGTTCAAGGATGTTTTCCTTGGTTTCGACAAACGCCCTTACTCGCGTGCCACGACATCGCAGAAATGCGTTCGCGCAGGCGGCAAGCATAATGACCTGGAAAACGTGGGTTACACGGCACGACACCACACGTTCTTCGAGATGCTCGGCAATTTCAGTTTCGGCGATTACTTCAAGAAAGATGCCATCAGTTATGCCTGGGAGCTGCTGACGGAAGTCTACAGGCTTCCCAAGGAAAGGCTCCTGGTCACGGTCTATGCTGAAGATGACGAGGCCTATGACATCTGGACGAAGACGATCGGCGTGCCTCCTGAGAAGGTCATCCGGATCGGCGACAACAAAGGGGCCCGTTATGCGTCCGACAACTTCTGGATGATGGGCGATACAGGCCCTTGCGGCCCTTGCACCGAGATCTTCTATGACCACGGGGACCACATCTGGGGCGGCCCCCCCGGGTCGCCTGAAGAAGATGGCGATCGTTTCATCGAGATATGGAACAACGTCTTCATGCAATTCAACCGGGACGAATCCGGCGTGATGCACCCCCTTCCAAAACCGTCGGTGGACACCGGCATGGGACTCGAGCGAATCTCCGCCGTCCTGCAAGGTGTTCATGCCAACTATGAGATCGACCTCTTTCAGGCCCTGATAGCCAACGCCGCCAAGGTCACCGGCACGACCGATCTTGACAGCCCATCCCTTAAAGTACTGGCTGACCATATCCGAGCGTGTTCCTTCCTGATCGCGGATGGCGTGATTCCAGGCAACGAAGGTCGCGGATATGTTCTAAGGCGGATCATTCGCCGGGCGATTCGACACGGTTACAAACTGGGTGTCCGTTCCGCGTTTTTCCATAAGATGGTGGCCACGCTTGTCGAACAGATGGGAGAGGCCTACCCTGAACTGGTTTCGAATCAGCAAAAGATCGTTGATGTGCTCCGTCAGGAAGAGGAACGCTTCTTTGAAACGATCGAGCATGGCATGGGCATCCTGGAAACCGAATTGGCCGAAATGGGCAAATCCGGTGAAAAGACCTTTAACGGCGAAACGGCATTCAAGCTTCACGACACCTATGGTTTTCCGTTGGACCTCACAGCTGACATCTGCAGGGAACGCGGCGTCAGTGTAGATTCGACGGCCTTCGAGGCGGCAATGGCTCGCCAGAAGGAACAGGCCCGTGCAGCAGGCAAATTCAAGATGGCCATGAACCTTGAATACAAGGGTCAGGCGACCACGTTCCATGGCTACGATACACTTGATACGAATGCCAGGATCCTCGCCCTCTACAAGGGAGGCAGCCCGGTTGAAAGTCTTTCCGAAGGCGACCTGGGCGTGATTGTCATTGATGACACCCCTTTCTATGCAGAATCCGGCGGCCAGGTAGGTGACTGCGGCGAACTTCGCGGAAGCCAGGGGATCTTTGAGGTCGAAGACACCCAAAAGATACAGGCCAGCGTATTCGGCCATCATGGCATCGTCAAGACAGGAACCATCCGGTTGGGCGAACAGATCAACGCCAGGGTCAACATCCAGGCCCGCCTGAGCACCATGCGCAACCATTCCGCGACCCACCTGATGCATAAAGCGCTTCGCGAGGTGCTTGGTGGACATGTTCAGCAGAAAGGTTCACTGGTTGACACCTCGAAGACACGTTTCGACTTTGTGCACAATGCGCCGATGACTGACGAGGAGATCCGCCGGGTCGAGAATATTGTGAATGCCGAGATCCTTTCCAACACGGACTGCCAGGCAAGGGTAATGGGAATCGAGGAAGCCAAGAAAACAGGGGCGATGATGCTTTTCGACGAAAAGTATGGGGATGAGGTCCGCGTCCTGGATATAGGCACCTCACGCGAGCTATGCGGCGGAACGCATGTAAAACGAACAGGCGATATCGGTTTGTTCAGCATCACGGCCGAAGGCGGTGTCGCTGCCGGCGTGCGTCGGGTCGAGGCAGTGACTGGCCATAATGCCCTGATTTATATGCAGGGAATGGAAACGGCCCTTGGAGGTGTCGCGGGTACGCTGAAGGTCCTGCCATCGGAAGTTCCGGTCAGGGTTGGAGCACTCGTCGACCAGTTAAGAAAGCTTGAGCGTGAACTTGCAGCCATAAAAGGCAAACTTGCCTCTGCCAAGGGCGATGACCTGGTCAACCAGGCAAGCGAGGTCGGCAACATCAAGGTGCTGGCCTCATCCATCGAGGGTGCCGACGCCAATTCGCTCAGGGAAACGATGGATAAATTAAAGGAC
This sequence comes from uncultured Methylophilaceae bacterium, assembly GCA_903863255.1. Lineage (GTDB taxonomy): Bacteria > Pseudomonadota > Gammaproteobacteria > Burkholderiales > Methylophilaceae > CAIPBJ01. Next base: position 2,321 of record CAIPBJ010000123.1, on the reverse strand, counting down.
AAGCTGAAGTCTGCCGCTATCGTGTTAGCCACCGTGAACGACGGCAAGATCAGCCTGGCGGCCGGCGTGACCGGCGACCTGATCCCCAGGATCAAGGCTGGCGACCTCGTGAACCACGTTGCGATGCAGGTCGGCGGCAAGGGCGGCGGAAAACCGGACATGGCGATGGCGGGCGGCAACGACCCATCGAAACTCGAGGAGGCATTGGCCAGCGTCAATGCATGGGTAGCACAAAAACTTAATTAATCATTTATCAGACGTAAAACAAACTATGGCACTTATCGTACAAAAATATGGCGGCACGTCCGTTGGCAGTCCTGAGCGTATCAAGAATCTCGCACGTCGTGTCGCGCGTTTCAAAGCATTAGGTCACCAGATCGTGGTGGTGGTCTCGGCCATGTCGGGTGAAACGAACCGTTTGATCGGACTTGCAAGGGAGATCATGCCGGAACCTGACCCGAGGGAACTGGACGTCATGGTATCCACAGGTGAGCAGGTAACGATCGGTCTTACCGCGATGGCACTGATGGATCTCGGCATCAAGGCAAAGAGTTATACCGGATCCCAGGTCAAGATCGTGACTGACAATGCCCATACGAAGGCACGTATCCTCCGCATCGATGACAAGAGCATCCAAAAGGACCTGAAGGCCGGATACGTCGTTGTCGTTGCCGGATTCCAGGGTGTGGATGAAAAAGGCAATATCACGACACTGGGCCGGGGCGGCTCCGACACCACGGGCGTTGCACTTGCAGCCGCCCTCAAGGCAGACGAATGCCAGATCTACACGGATGTCGATGGAGTCTATACAACGGATCCCCGAGTCGTGCCCGAAGCACGCCGTCTCAAATCGATAACGTTCGAAGAGATGCTGGAACTCGCCAGCCAGGGTTCGAAGGTCCTGCAGATCCGCTCTGTCGAATTTGCGGGGAAATACAAGGTAAAACTACGGGTCCTCTCAAGTTTCGAAGAAGATGGCGAAGGGACTCTGATCACATTTGAGGAAAATGAAGACATGGAACAACCAATCATCTCAGGCATCGCATTCAATCGCGATGAAGCCAAAATCACCGTACTTGGTGTTCCGGACCGTCCCGGAATAGCCTATCAGATCCTTGGCCCGATCGCGGATGCCAATGTCGACGTCGACATGATCATCCAGAATGTCAGCGCAGATGGCACGACCGATTTCACCTTCACCGTTCACAAGAACGAAATGGGTAAGGCGTTGGCTATCCTCAAGGACAAGGTACAGGCACATATCGGTGCCCGTGAGATCAGCGGGGACGACAAGATCGCCAAAGTATCAGTCGTGGGCGTGGGCATGCGTTCCCACGTTGGGATTGCCAGTCAGATGTTCCGCACCCTGGCTGAAGAAGGGATCAATATCCAGATGATCTCCACCAGCGAGATCAAAATCGCGGTCGTGATCGACGAGAAATACATGGAACTTGCCGTCAGGGTGCTGCATAAAGCCTTTGAATTAGAAGAAGCTTAATATAGAGTTAATAAAACTTACGTTGATTTTTAAGGCGTAATCTAGTATCGTTACGCCCTCTTCCGGAGAGCTGGCCGAGTGGTCGAAGGCACTTCCCTGCTAAGGAAGCATACGGGCTTAAACCTGTATCGAGGGTTCGAATCCCTCGCTCTCCGCCAAGAAGTCTAAGTTATTGATTATAAACAATATTTAATCTTAAAATCCTCCGCACTGTGTGGGCTTCAGGGCCATTTAGAAATTCTCAAGTAGTCAATTACCTTCCAATTTAAGACGCATTTATCACCCCTTAAAGGCATTTTCTCTGTTGCCTAATTTGCCAGTACCACTTTACCTAAGTTGGGCAAAATCCCCTTTGATTAAACTAATAAAGGCCAAATATACTATGTAGCATTTTCGTAAAACTATTTCCGTACATTGTAATATGCGGTTGAAACTGAAGATAAGCCATTGGCAATTTGTAAAATTAATTTTACTGACGCAATAAAATCAACCCTGATTAGATTCTACGCTTTTAAATTTAAAACTCATTTATCAATAACTAATCCTACTAATAATTACGATCTTAATAAAAGCCATATGATTAGCATCATAGAGCGACATATCTTGTCGCAGACTTTCGGATAATAGACTCTATCAAAAATATTATGTAGAGTTGAAATGATATCAATCACAAATTTAATTTGTTGGACGGCTGCAATGATTGATATGAATTATGAAGCAAGACATAATTATTTAGATTCGCCAACAACCTCTCTGGAGATTCCAAAGCAAGTATTTGAGCCAGGAAAATTATATTGGCTTTTGAACGAGACAAAGTCTTATG
>CAIPBJ010000122.1 GCA_903863255.1 uncultured Methylophilaceae bacterium | reverse complement strand
TATGGTCATGAGGCTGGCGATGAATTGTTAGTCGCATTAGCTGAAAGACTAAATATATGTGTTAGAGAATCAGATACAGTTGCCAGGTACGGTGGTGATGAGTTCGTCATATTGCTAACCAATTTATATGGAAATCTGTTTGATGCAAGAAATGAAGCTGAAAATATTGCAAACAAGATTTTAGTAAGCTTGTCGCTTCCTTACGTTATTTTCGTAAATGAAAATAGTATTAGAAATGAGATTCAATATCTAATATCCGCAAGCATTGGAGTTGTTATGTTCAGCGGTGATTCTGCAATTGAAAATAATATTCTAGATTGGGCAGATGAGGCAATGTATTGGGCTAAAAGCGAAGGTGGAAATTTAGTTCGATTCTACGATTCCATCAATTCTTCTGAGCAAACGCTTTTAGCACTATACAATTTAGCGACTGAAAACGATATTGAAACATCCAATCATGGAATCCGTACGCGTCAGTATGTAAAAACTCTTGCGCAAAGGGCTCTCAAAATGAATATGTATCAAAATAAGTTATCAAATCAGATTATTGACAGAATGTTTAAAACAACCCAGTTACACGATATTGGAAAAACAGCAATTCCTTATGATATCTTGCATAAGAAAACAAAATTTACCGAGGCGGAATGGGAGGTTATGAAAACACATACGACTCATGGAGAAGCCTTGCTAAATAAAGCGAGAAGGCAAAATTCTAATTTAGAAGGTATTTTAAATACTGCTATTGAAATAGCAGTAGCACATCATGAGCATTGGGATGGATCTGGTTACCCAAGAGGACTTGTGGGTAATGATATTCCGCTTGGTGGACGTATTATGGCAATAGCTGATGTTTATGATGCCCTGATTTCAGAGCGAGTCTATAAAGCGAAATGGAGTCATGAGGATGCATGTAATGCAATTATTTCTAAATCAAGTTCGCAATTTGACCCTATGTTGATAGAAGCATTTATCCTTGAAATGGAAAATTTCAGGTTGATTGCTGAAAACTATAAAGACTGATTAGGGCCAGTCTATCAAAACTGAATTATCCGCTTATTGGCTTCCTGAAAGCAGACTTTAATTACTAGGACATTCGGCCAGTTGCAGACTTTCCTAGGCAACCTGATGAGCGTCTGCTTTTCGGCCATATCGGACTCTCGTCCTGGGTCAGACTGAATTGACCGTAAACGTCCGCTTTATGGCATACTATTAGCAAGGAGCTACTTCCGCAGTCGGCCAAGAGCGGCCGGTTGAGGATCATAGCTACATCACAGTTATGGCTCGCTGAGCTACAATCAAGTCAATCTTGGCTGCGTCTCTATGATTGATGTTAGGGTATTAATACAATGAAACTCGGTGGATGGGCACGATTGGGTCTTGTAAGCACAATTCTCTGGATTGGAGCGGTGACCATGCTTGTGGTCGCTGAGTACCATCCCGCTGACGCCGGGTCGCAATCAACTTTCGTGAATTACGTTCCAGTCATGGAAAAGAACGCGACAGTGGTTAACGCTGCGACCGGTAAAGAAGAGCAGATGGATATCATCTTGAACGTTCCAGCATCACCAACAGTTAACTGGGCATCCGTTCTACAGTTTCTTTTAGTACCTATCGCGATTATCTGGGGAGTGATTCCCACGATTTCTTTTTTATATCGCTGGATAAGAGCTGGCTTTGCAGAAAGGTCGCCTTAACCTGCCAGTCGAGAGGGACGCTTCGCGGCGAGGCCGCTCGCGCCCCTCACTTTTACATTAGGCACTACGGATATGGATAACGAACCGCCGAAGGAAATATGGGAACGCAAGAAACTTGGCCTTGAGCTTCGTCAGAAGTTCGAGCTGTATTTTGTGTCCCTTGCATTTACGTTGGCCGGTTTGTCCGTCCAGACCGCGACACATTCCGGCCCCTCATGGCGCCTCCCCATCGAAGTCGCCGGCTGGCTTTTGCTTCTGGTTGCTGGCTTGGTTGGGTTATGGCGCATCAGCAAGCTTTGGTTGCGTGAAGTCGGTGTCGCGGAAAGCCAGGATAGTCAGTGGGGTGCCCCAAATCAAGCGCTCAAAGCAGAACTGGTTCAGCTTGAGAAGCACATCCGCATTTTCGCTACTGTTCAGTACGGTGCATTTCTCACAGGTTTTGTGTTCGTTATTGCTTCGAGAGCGGCAGCACTTTTATGTTCGTAGTGACGCAAAGCGGCTTAACCACTCGCCCCTGAACTCAAACGTTGAACGGCAGCTATCGGGAAGTCTGGATGACCGGAAAAGCAGGTAAACTACAACGTGAAGGTTTGATTGAATATACACGTGGACATATCCGTGTATTAGATCGCCCAAAATTGGAAAGAACAGCCTGTGAATGTTACCAAGTTGTGAAAACAGAATTTGATCGATTGCTGCCTGATTTGCATCGTTACCACGGTCGGATATCGGAAGTTACTGCCATGCCATAAAGAAATTTTATTTTATCAAGTTGAAGCACTTCGATATATTTTCAATTTCCTAGCGGTCTGAACTTCCTAGTTTAATAATTCTATTAATAAAGTATCGCGCTTCACGCTGACTTGAATGGCGCCGTAATAATTTATATGAGTTTTACTAATACCGCAGAATTTACGCATTAAATTGAGGTAATTTTTTAGTGCCAACTTGAGTGAGATTTAATTCTCTATTTAATTCATAATATTTCCCTGATGCCTTTTTTAAAATTCCCTGATAAATATTTTATACTTTCGCATTAACTTTTCTGAATAAGCCTTCTGGACTAGGTTAGAGCGATGTTGAGTTAAAAAATTTGTTTAAAAGAGCTAAGAATCCCTGTAAATTTCCCTGTTAACGGGAATTTAATAGTGAGACTAACTTGGGATGGACTCACAGCACTACCAAATCCTTTTTTAGATATTCCTATTTCCCATCCCTAGAGTTAATTTAAATTGTACGGATCTCAATGAATTTTCTTGACTTGAATTTATTGATGGTGTTTAATTAACGACGTTAAGTTAACATTGTTAATTAAAAAGTCAACATAAAGGCCAATTTGTATGCGATCTAAAATAATGTTCCTTATGGCAGTCGTTTTTTTCATTCCTCTCCTGGCCATTTCAGGCCAGAGCCTCTCGCCTGTTGGGGTATGGAAAACATTTGATGATAGTGGGAAGCCTACCGGATTTGTAAGGATTTTAGAAAACAATGGGATCTATACTGGGGTGGTTGAAAAAGGCCTGCCGGATGATGATGTCAATAAAATATGTACCGAATGCAGGGATGATAGAAAAGGCAAGAAACTGATTGGGATGACCATTATAAAAAATGTTAAGCAAAGTGAAAGTGGATTTATTGGAGATGAAATACTTGATCCGTTTTCAGGAAATACGTATCGCGTAAAACTGCTGTTGAAAGATGGAGGTAACGTATTAGAAGTGAGGGGTTATTTAGGTATCAGTCTATTCGGCAGGACTCAAAAATGGGAGCGTGATAATAATGGATAACAGTTATCTGTGGCTAAAGACAATTCATCTGCTTGGTGTGGTCCTTTTTCTAGGAAATATTATTGTGACGGCATGGTGGAAGAACATGGCGGATAGGACACGTAATCCTAAAATAATTGCTTTTGCACAACGTCAGGTTACGATCACAGATTATATTTTCACTGGAGGAGGGGCGCTTATTTTATTTGTTGCCGGAATCTATAATGCGAATGTGCATCATTTGTTCCTCGGTTCGAAGTGGTTGGCTAATGCACTAACCTTGTTTACGATTTCCGGTTTGATCTGGGTTGCGATTTTGATACCCGTGCAAATGAAGCAAGCAAAGATGGCGAAAGTTTTTTCAGTTACTGAAATTATTCCAGATGCTTATTGGAAGCTGTGTGCAGTCTGGAATATATTTGGAATCACAGCAACCTTGCTTCCTATGGCAAATATCTATTTTATGGTTTTTAAGCCTATATCCTAAATTTAAGATATGAAAAAGGTGATCAGTTAACTCTAACTGGATTATCCATTTAAAAAATTCAAACTCTTAGGGCTATATTCTTGCTGTTATATGGCAACTATGACAAAATGCGCGTCTAATCAAAAAAGCCGTTTATTCGGCTTTTGTTATTTTCGAAATGCTTTAAAGACAGACTATTATGCCAGTCATTCAATTGCCAGATGGTTCGAAAAGAACCTATGATTCTCCCCTAACCGTTGCAGAAGTCGCCATGAGTATTGGTGCCGGTTTGGCTCGGGCAGCCCTTGCCGGTAAGGTTAACGGGAGTCTTGTTGACACATCGTATTTGATTGAGACTGATGTAAGTCTTGCGATTGTCACGGATAAGGATGAAGACGGACTCGAAATCATTCGACACTCGACGGCCCATTTGCTTGCTTATGCTGTCAAGGAGCTTTTTCCTGAGGCTCAAGTAACCATCGGACCGGTAATCGAAAACGGATTCTATTATGATTTTTCGTATTCCAGACCTTTTACGCCTGAGGATTTGGAGCTTATCGAAAAGAAAATGACCGAGCTTGCAAAAAAGGATGAACAGGTAATTCGCAAGGTTCTGCCTCGAGATGAGGCTATAGAATATTTTAAGTCTAAGGGTGAGTTTTATAAATCTGAAATAATTGCCTCTATCCCAGCTGGTGAAGATGTTTCACTTTACTCAGAGGGAAGCTTTACTGACCTCTGTAGAGGTCCCCATGTTCCCTCAACCGGCAAATTGAAAGCGTTTAAACTGACAAAGCTGGCTGGAGCATACTGGAGAGGCGACAGCAATAACGAGATGTTGCAACGTGTTTATGGCACTGCATGGAAAAGCAAGGATGATCTTGATGCCTACCTGCATATGCTTGATGAGGCCGAAAAGAGAGATCATAGGAAATTAGGAAAGCAACTCGACTATTTCCACATGCAGGACGAGGCCCCCGGCATGGTTTTCTGGCATCCTCGCGGATGGAGCATTTGGCAAGAGGTCGAACAATATATGCGAAACATGTTTCGCAATTACGGTTATCAAGAAGTGAGAACGCCAACGGTGATGGATAAGTCCTTATGGGAGAAATCGGGTCATTGGCAGAATTATCGTGAAAATATGTTCACGACATCTTCTGAGAATCGAGATTATGCAGTTAAGCCGATGAATTGTCCCGGGCATGTTCAGATTTTTAATAGCGGTTTACATAGCTATAGGGATTTGCCTTTACGATTAGCAGAATTCGGATCCTGTCACAGGAATGAGCCGTCAGGTGCTCTGCACGGACTGATGCGTGTTCGTGGCTTTACGCAGGATGATGCGCATATTTTCTGTACTGAAAATCAGGTTGAATCAGAAGTTGCCGATTTTATCAGGATGCTGTACTCAGCCTACGGTGATTTTGGATTTACGGAGGTGTTGGTCAAGTTATCCACGCGTCCTGAGAAACGGGTTGGGTCAGATCAAAGTTGGGATAAAGCGGAAGCCTCTTTAGCTGCGGCACTTAAATCAAATAATCTTCAATTTGATTTACAGCCGGGTGAAGGAGCATTTTATGGTCCAAAAATCGAGTTCACCTTAAAGGATTCCCTTGGTCGTTTATGGCAATGCGGAACGATTCAGCTTGATTTTAATCTACCCGAACGACTGGGGGCGGAATACGTCGATGAGGATAACACGAGAAAACATCCAGTCATGCTTCACCGGGCTATCGTTGGTTCGATGGAGAGGTTTATTGGAATATTGATTGAAAACTATGCAGGTGCTATGCCGACATGGCTGGCTCCAATCCAGGCAGTCGTGTTGAATATTACTGATTCACAGTCTGAATATGTTGTAAAAGTGGTCTCAGAACTTAAGAAAAATCAATTTAGAGTCGAATCGGACTTGAGAAATGAGAAAATAACCTATAAAATTCGTGAACATAGCTTACAGAAGCTACCATATATATTGGTTGTCGGTGAGCGAGAAATGCAAAGTGGTCAGGTGGCCGTGCGAACCCGCAAAGGTGAGGACTTGGGCTCAATGCCTTTAGAGTCATTCATTGAGCGCCTTAGAGATGATATAGGCGCAAAGGGTAGCGCGGTTTAATTTTTTTATTTGGAGAATTTGCGATAGCACAAGAAAAAGAAATTCGAATTAATGGTGATATAACTGCACCTCAAGTTCGGTTGGTTGGTATAGAAGGTGAGCCTTTAGGGATAATGAGTTTAAGAGAGGCTTTTTCCCACGCAGAAGAGGCAGATATCGATTTGGTAGAAATCGCTCCTCAAGCAACCCCGCCGGTTTGTCGTTTAATGGATTATGGCAAATTTAAATATGCCGAAAGTAAACGACAACACGAGGCAAAGCTAAAGCAAAAGCAGGTTCAAGTAAAAGAAATCAAGTTCCGGCCTGGTACCGATGATGGCGATTACAATGTTAAGTTAAAAAACCTTATTCGATTCTTGCAGGATGGGGATAAGGCAAAAATTACTTTGCGTTTTAGAGGGCGTGAAATAACGCATCAGGAATTAGGCTTGGCATTATTGAAAAGAGTGGAAGCTGACTTGATCGAATATGCAGTAGTCGAGCAGTTCCCAAAGATGGAAGGTAGGCAGATGGTAATGGTACTGTCTCCGCAAAAGAAATCTAAGAATTGAGACCTTGGTTCGAAATTAGGGTCTTGATGATTGATGGTAGTAAGGTAGTTTGAGGTTCAAAGTGTAGCGACGTGGCTATAAGGCATGCCCGATCGCTCTTTTATAGTAAATTTAGGAGAAAAAAATGCCAAAGATGAAAACCAAGAGCGGCGCAAAAAAGCGCTTTAAGTTCTTAGGGAATGGCAAGGTAAAGCGTACTCATTCGCACCTTCGTCATATCCTGACCAAGAAAACTACGAAGCAAAAGCGTAAACTACGTGGCACTGCGATCGTTTCCTCAACTGATGTCAAGCGCGTTCGCGCTATGATGCCAACTCAATAAGGGAGATTGTAAATGCCAAGAGTGAAACGTGGTGTCATTGCTAGAGCAAGACATAAAAAAGTATTAAATGCAGCCAAGGGATACCGCGGCCGTCGTAAAAATGTATACCGTATCGCTAAACAAGCGGTAATGAAAGCGGGTCAGTATGCTTATCGCGATCGTCGTCAACGTAAACGTCAGTTCCGTGCCTTATGGATTGCACGTATTAATGCCGGATCAAGAGAGTTTGGTTTGACTTATAGCCGCTTCATGAACGGTTTGAAAAAATCATCAATTGAAGTGGATCGTAAGGTGCTAGCCGATTTAGCTGTTTTTGACAAACCTGCATTCGCAAAATTTGTTGAAATGGCAAAGACAGGCCTTGCAGCCTAGCTCACATTTTTTAAAAAGGGAGGCTGCGGCCTCCTTTTTTTACGGCATAATTATCATATGGAAAATCTAGAAAACATTATCCAAGAAGCAGAGCGTGAGTTCTCAGAGTGCGTTACGGTAAATGATTTAGAGCAAGCCAAAGCAAAATTCTTGGGTAAAAGTGGAGTTTTGACTGAATTGCTGAAAGGCCTTGGCAAACTAAGTTCAGAGGAACGTCCTAAGGCAGGTGCGGCAATCAATGTAGTCAAGCAAGCTGTTGAAAAAAGTTTGAAGGATAGGCGAGATTTCATTGCTCAGGCTGAGCAGCAGAAAAAGCTTGAAAGTGAGTCCCTCGATGTGACATTGCCAGGCAGGAATAGGGGTGCCGGAGGGTTGCATCCCGTCACCCTGACTTTAGCCCGCATTGAAGCGATATTCCGTTCAATCGGCTTTGAGGTTGCTGAAGGCCCTGATATTGAAACCGATTTTTACAATTTTACGGCTCTCAATATACCGGACAATCATCCAGCTAGAGCAATGCATGATACTTTTTACATTGATGAAAGCCATGTGTTACGAACTCATACTTCACCCGTGCAGATTCATCATATGGAGGAAAATAAACCCCCAATCAAAATCATAGCGCCAGGTCGTGTTTATCGAGTGGATTCAGATGCCACCCATTCTCCCATGTTCCATCAGGTTGAGGGGCTTTGGGTAGATAAAGATGTAAGTTTTGCAAATCTCAAGGGTGTGGTTCAGGATTTTTTACAGAATTTTTTTGAAAAAAATGATTTGGAAGTTCGCTTCAGACCATCTTTCTTTCCATTTACTGAGCCATCCGCAGAAATGGATATGAGTTGGAACGGCGGTTGGCTTGAAATTGGTGGATGTGGGATGGTGCATCCAGAAGTTTTGAAACACGTTAATATTGACTCCGAGCTTTATCGTGGCTTCGCATTCGGATTAGGAGTCGAGCGCTTGACTATGCTGCGTTATGGGGTCAATGATTTGCGTCTATTCTTTAATAATGATCTTCGATTTTTAGGGCAGTTTGGTAAATAAATATGCAATTCTCTGAAAACTGGCTTCGTTCATTTGTTGATACCACGTTAGATACTTCTGAGCTTACTTACGCTCTTACAATGTCCGGTTTGGAAGTGGAAGAATTAATATCGGTAGCGCCTTCATTTTCTAACGTTGTGGTAGCACAGATTGTGAGTGCTGAAAAACATCCGGATGCTGACCGCCTTCAGTTGTTAAAGGTTGATATTGGCGGGGAGTTTCTACAGATTGTTTGCGGTGCCTCAAATGCCAGAGCAGGCCTAAAGGCTCCCTGTGCACTCGTTGGAGCCAAATTGCCGGGATTTGAGATAAAACAGGCAAAGGTAAGAGGCGTAGACTCCTACGGGATGATGTGTTCTGCAAAAGAATTAGGTTTGGCTGAAGAATCCGAAGGCTTGCTAGAGATAAATGAAAATGCGAAAGTCGGTCAGGATATTCGCGATTTTTTTGATCTAAATGATCAGATGATCACTTTAAAACTGACTCCGAATAGAAGTGATTGTTTGAGTATTCTGGGAATCGCAAGGGAAATTTCCGCTCTTACAGGTGCCCCTTTGACATTACCCGATATCAATCAGGTAACTATCCAATTAAATGAAATTAAGAATGTCCATGTAACTGCTCCAGAGGCATGTCCTTTGTATTGCGGTCGGCTCATAAAAGGGTTGAATCCAAATATCAAGACACCTGATTGGATAAAGTCCCGACTTGAAAGAAGTGGGCTTAGAAGTATAAATGCCATTGTCGATATAACCAATTATGTCTTGCTTGAAATTGGACAGCCCATGCATGCTTTTGATGCTTCCAAGGTTCAGGGAGACGTATCGGTGAGATTCGCTTCAGATAAAGAAAAACTATTACTGCTGAATCAAGTTGAGGTTGAACTTGATAAGGACATGCTTGTTATAGCAGATAAATCAGGCCCCATTGCGCTTGCAGGAATTATGGGCGGTGATTCGACTTCTGTATCGATATCAACAACCGATATTTTCCTGGAAAGTGCTTTTTTCTCTACTGACTTTATAGTTGGCAAAGCACGCAGATTGGGTTTGAGCACAGACTCGTCCTACCGTTTTGAACGTGGGGTGGATTTTGGATCGACACGATTGGCTATAGAGCGAGCAACCAGGCTGATTCTGGATATCTGTGGGGGACTCGCTGGAGAAGTGATAGAAATCAAAGGCTCATTGCCTTTAAGAAAAACTGTAAAGCTAAGAATGGAAAAATTAGTTTCAATTCTCGGTATCGATATTGATGAATCAAAAGTTTCTGAGTTGTTTACGAAACTTGGATTAAGTTTCACAAAGAATGAGGAAGGCTTTCAAGTTGTTCCCCCTAGTTATCGTTTTGATATTGCTATAGAAGAAGACCTTATTGAAGAGGTTGCTAGACTTTACGGATATGACAAGATCCCGGCGACTCCGCCTTACTCAAAATTGGCAATGTTGCCTAGTAGCGAAAGATTGGTTCACCTGAATGCCTTGCGAGATATGCTTGCATCCAATGGATATCAGGAAGTCATTACCTACAGTTTTGTTGATAAGGCATGGGAACAAAACCTGACCGAGAATAACAATCCGATTGAACTGAAGAATCCAATTGCTAGTAATCTAAGTGTTATGCGTTCAAGTTTATGGGGCGGGCTCGTCGATACCCTGATATATAACCTTAATCGAAAGCAGGAAAGAGTGAGGGTCTTTGAGATTGGAACGACCTACTTCAAGAACAATGATAAATTTCATGAAAAAACAACTATTTCAGGTCTCACCTATGGTGATCTTTTTCCGGAACAGTGGTCAGTTGACCCGGTTTCGGTAGATTTCTTTGATATTAAGTCCGATGTTGAAAGGCTGACGAATTTCAAATCGAATTTTCAGGCTGCCGAGCATCCAGCACTTCACCCGGGACAGACTGCAGAAGTGATGCTTCATGGAAGAAAAATTGGCTGGGTCGGTAAATTGCATCCAAAATGGCAGCAACACTATGAAATACCAGGAGATGTATTGTTATTTGAATTGGAAGTTGAACCCATTCTATCGCGAGACTTGATTCAATATGAAGAGGTCTCAAAAGTCTCTCCATTGCGTCGGGATATTGCCTTGGTTGTAGATGAGTCTGAAGATTTCGGTTCTATTCTGCAAACGATGAGAAGTGCGGATATTCAGTATGTTAAAGAAATAGAATTGTTTGATGTCTACCGAGGAAAAGGTGTGCCAGAAAACAAAAAAAGCCTTGCATTTCTTGTAGTTATGCAAGATACTCACAGAACGTTGACAGATATGGAAGCTGATGCTGCCATTACCAATCTACTTCAATTGGTTGGTGAAAAACATGGTGCTACGCTGCGTTAAATTAATTGAATTAAGTAAAAGGGTTGTTGAGAGGTTTGTATGACACTTACAAAAGCAGATTTAGCAGAGTTACTTTTTGATCAGGTTGGGCTTAACAAACGTGAAGCCAAAGATATGGTAGAAGCCTTCTTTGAAGAAATACGCACTGCACTTGAAAAAGGCGACAGTGTGAAACTTTCTGGATTCGGTAACTTTGAGCTACGTAAGAAATCCGAACGTCCCGGTAGAAATCCAAAAACTGGAGAGGAAATCCCCATTACAGCAAGACGTGTTGTAACGTTTCATGCGAGCCAGAAACTTAAAAGCCGTGTAGAGGAAACATATGGTGGAGCAAGCGCTTAAGGCACAGCTCCCTCCGATTCCTGCCAAGCGTTATTTCACTATAGGTGAAGTAAGTGACTTATGTGGAGTTAAACCTCATGTTCTCAGATACTGGGAGCAAGAATTTACGCAACTTAAGCCTGTTAAGAGACGTGGAAATCGACGCTATTATCAGCATCATGAAGTATTGTTAATTCGTCGTATAAGAGAGCTGCTCTATGAGCAGGGGTTTACGATAAGCGGGGCACGGAATCGTCTTGATGACGCTGATTTGCAAATTGTCGCAAACGAAGAAGATATGCCTGAGCAACTTGCAAATGAACCTTCAGTTCAGATAGCCAAGCCCTTTGAAATTGATATTGTTCATTTTAGGAATGAGCTAAACGAAATACTGGAATTGCTAAATTCCTAATTAATTTTTTTTGATCAAGCATTTTAAAAACCAGTCCCATGGACTGGTTTTTTTATTCATAAATCCTATTCCCTGCTATTTTTATAATTGGGTTTGATAAAAAGCCCTTATTCTCTAAATTCAAACTTCAATAGATGTT
>CAIPBJ010000121.1 GCA_903863255.1 uncultured Methylophilaceae bacterium | reverse complement strand
TCATAGTGGAAGCTTTGCAAATGTAAAAGTAAAACCTTCTACCCACATTCCAACATCTGCAGCATGTGAGACCTGTCATACGAACACCACGACATTCACTGCCTGGACGATGAACCATACGGGGATCACGAGCGGTTGCGCGACCTGTCATGGTGGGCTTTATGCAGGGGTTGTGACAAAACCATCGAACCATATCACGACCAGTGCACCATGCGAGACCTGTCATAAGAGCACTACGAGCTTCAAGGGTTCGGCAGTCATGGACCATACCGGCATCACGACCGGATGTGCGAGCTGCCATAATGGCACGACCGCTCTTGGCAAACCTACCACCCACATTCCAACGACTGCGGCTTGCGAGACATGCCATAGCAACACCACGACATTCACTGCCTGGACGATGAACCATACGGGGATCACAAGCGGTTGCGCGACCTGCCATGGTGGAGGGTATTCTGGAGTACTCTCAAAACCAGCAACTCATATTCCTACGACAGCCTCATGCGAGACCTGCCATACGAACACCACAAGCTTCACATCATGGACGATGAACCATACGGGTATAGTAAACGGTTGCGCGACCTGCCATGGTGGTGGATATGCTGGGGTTGTGACAAAACCATCGAACCATATTGCGACCAGTTCTCCATGTGAGACTTGTCACAAGAGTACGGTAACATTTGTCACTTCAGCAATGGACCATACCGGCATCACGACCGGATGTGCGAGCTGTCATAATGGTTCAACTGCACTTGGCAAGCCTGCAACACATATTCCAACATCCGCAGCCTGCGAGACATGCCATAGCAACACCACGACATTCACTTCCTGGACGATGAACCATACCGGAATAGTGAACGGCTGTTCAACTTGCCATGGCGGTGGATATTCAGGTGTGCTCTCAAAACCTGCAAACCATATTCCTACGACAGCCTCGTGTGAGACCTGCCATACGAACACCACAAGTTTCACGTCCTGGACGATGAACCATACGGGTATAGTAAACGGTTGCGCGACCTGTCATGGCGGTGGCTATTCCGGGGTGGTTTCAAAACCCTCGAACCATATTATAACTAGTGCGCCCTGTGAAACATGTCACACAAGTACCGTCACATTTGCTACATCAGTTATGGACCATACTGGCATTACTACAGGTTGCGCAAGTTGTCATAACGGAACGACTGCTTTAGGTAAACCTGCAAATCATATTCCAACAACTGCCTCCTGTGAGACATGCCATGTCGGAACAACCACGTTTGCGGGTGCTGTAATGAATCATACCGGAGTAGTGCCAGGCACCTGTTCGACATGCCATAACGGAAGCATGGCTACTGGTAAACCAGCTACACATTTACCTACAACACAGTCATGCGATACTTGTCATCGAACAACTGCCTGGTTGCCAGCAACATTTAGTCATGTAGGTGTTGTTCCAGGGACTTGTGCGACTTGCCATAACGGAACAACCGCTACAGGCAAGCCCGCTACTCATATCATCACCTCAGCTTCTTGTGATCAATGCCATAATACAACTTCATTTGCGACAGCTACGATGAATCATACGGGAATTGCGCCTGGAACTTGTGCGACCTGCCACAATGGAACAACTGCAACAGGCAAGCCTGCTGTTCATGTACCGACAACGGTTTCATGCGATACATGCCATGTGGGGACATCGGTATTCACTTCAATTACCAAACCGAATCATGCATTGTTGATAGGAACCTGCAAGTCTTGCCATGGTTCAAATTATAGTGGTGTTGTGTCAAGGTCTGTTACGCATCAGAAGAAAACCGCGATCGACTGCAATGACTCCGGTTGCCATAATACAAATACGTTTAGTAAATAGACTGAAGGCATCTATCCTTCAGTCTATGAACGATGTTAAGATAAGTTATAATGTTATCCATATAACTCTTTGACTTTGCATGATTAATTAAATATTATATTTCCAATAAGCTACTTTATTGGATTATTGGAAGTCATGAATATTTTTAAAATAATTTTTAGTAGTCTATTGCTTCTAATTTTGATTGTTCCTTCACAAGCCTTTGCAGATAAAGTCCTTGATAAGATTGAAATCGAACAGACGCAAACAGAGGCCAATGTTCATATAGACTTCCTTACCCAAGTTCGATATTTAAGGCACTTCCCAACAAAGGAAGCCAGTCGAATCCAGATTTTCCTTGAGTTTCCTGAATACACTACATTGCCCACTCAGCGCGAGTTCTTAAGCAATCCAGGGTCGGATAGCCTGCCTAAGATCACTGTGAATTTTCCGGATCAAGTAACTAATGGTAACGGTTCAAGCCAATCGACAGGCAGCATCTCGGTTAAATTCAAGAAATCAGTTAAATTTTATATCACTCCAGACAGCACAGGTCGAGGAGTGATCATTCATATTCCAATTGAAACGCCTAGCAATCCGGTTCAACCTCCAGTTGTCCAGCCTCAACCTGAAGTCACTGTCGCTCCAATCGTTCAAGTGCCCGGCAAGCCAGAAGGGATGAAGCTTTCAGATTATTTGGTTCAATTGATGAATGAAAGCCGCTCGGCGATGGCAAGTGGAAATTATGAAAAGGCAATTCAGTACCTTAATGCAGTACTTGATATTCCTCCTCACGAATTTTCCCAAGAAGCTCAGGAATTGATAGGCATTGCCCGTGAAAAAAACGGAGATCTCGTTAAAGCCAAAGCAGAATACGATCTGTATTTGAAACTCTATCCTGAAAGTGATGGCGCGAAGCGTGTACGAGACCGTCTTGCAAATTTAGAGAAAGGGGCTAAAGCAAGTGGAGGATTGGCCGCCAAGGAAAAGAAGGGAATCAAGGAAGTTCATGAAACCACAGTTTACGGTAGTTGGAATCAATATTACTATGACAGTCACAGTCACAATTACAATCCTCCACCGGCAGCCAATACCAATGTACATGATCAATCAACTTTAATAAGCGGCATCGACCTTACTGCAATAAATAGACAAAACGCATTTCAGAGCAAGGTTGTTTACAGAAATATCCAGACCATGGATTTTTTGCCCGGACCCAATCATGTAAACAAGGATCGAACGCTCGCGGCTTATCTTGAACTTCAAGATAAAGATGTTGATTACCTTTTCCGTGTCGGTAGACAAAATGGTAATTCTGGCGGAGTTCTTGGTAGATTCGACGGTGCCTGGTTGAAGTATGGAATTACACCTTCTTACAAAGTCAATTTTGTCGCTGGGGCACTTGATGAGTATAACGTTGAGTACCATCGCTATTTTTATGGAATAAATTTTGATATTGGGCAATTGAATGCAAAATGGAGCGGAAACGTTTTCTATGTCGATCAGCAAGTTGAGAGTATCACCGACCGCCGATCGGTCGGAGGTGAGTTACGTTACTTTGACGCAGGTCGCTCGGTTTATTCATTATTGGATTACGATATCCTTTACGATCAGGTAAATATTGCGATGCTGCAAGGTAATATGCAAAGTGAGGGTGGATATAACTACAACATTTTGCTCGATCATCGAAAATCACCGGTTTTGCAATTAGTTAATAGCCTGCCTGCTTATTTTCCATTAGGAGTCAATACAATCAATCAAGTTCTGGAAAGGGGGTTTGCTAACGAATCCCAGATTCGTGCGGATGCTCAGGCATTAACACTGGATACGGATTTATATCTTTTTGGAGTAACTAAACAGGTTACCCCAAAGTGGCAGTTGGGTGGCGATGTACGTATGAACCGGAGCTCAGGAACTCAGGCAGCTGGTTTAATCGCGACGCAAAATGCTATCAAAGCAGCAGCCGATGCTGGTTTGCCTACAGACACCTTTTCACTTACCGGGTTGCCATCAAGCGTCGGTACAGGTAACATTTGGACTTATACAGTCCAAGCTATCGGAACGGATACCTTATTCAGTAACGATACTTCTGTTATCAGCGGAAGCTATTCAACAGGACAAATCAGTCAAATCAAATCTCTGATTTTCAGCAATGTAGTCACTAGAGACAAATGGCGATATGACAGTTCGTTTAAGTATCTTCGTGTGGATTCGGTCCCATCCTCAACTTCAGATGTGGTGTCTCCGATTTTTAGACTTGGTTACCGCTTTACAGAAAAATCTACGGTTGAAGCTGAGTTTGGTGTGGAATTTGTGAATACTGACGATTTAACAGGTCACAGTCATTCATTGCGAGATTTTAGTTTTGTTGGATACAGGTTGGATTTCTGATGTTAACTGCTAATAACCTGACCTGTGTCCGTGGTGACAGGGTCCTTTTCAGAAATACCCAACTGCAACTAAAAAATGGTGGATTGCTGTATGTTCTTGGCGAGAATGGGAGTGGGAAAAGCAGTCTTCTAAAAGTGATTTCCGGGCTTTTATATTCACAAGAAGGTGAAGTGCTCTGGAATGGTAAAAGTATTAGACGAGATAAGGAAGAATATCAGTCTAATCTTGTTTATATCGGGCATCAAAATGGATTGAAAGATGATTTGACTGCACTTGAGAATTTAATGTTTATTGCACGTTTGGCAAATAAAGATATCAAGGATGGAGATGCGCTGGGTGCGCTTGACGCCATAGGGATCAAGCGTTGCGCGAACCTACCTGTAAGGGTTCTGTCACAAGGGCAGAAAAGACGCGTCGCATTAGCCCGCTTGTGGATCACGAATTCCAGATTATGGGTGTTAGACGAACCTTTTGCAGCTTTGGATTCGTTCTCGATTGACTCGATGGCTTCGAGGATAGGTGAGCATTTGATTGGTGGCGGCATGGCAGTGATAACGACACATCAGCACATAGAATTAAAGTCTCAATCAACTCAAACAGTAAGGTTGTCTTCTTGAACTCTGTTTGGTTCATTGTTCTAAGAAGAGAACTGCTTCTGGCGATGAGAAGACGGTCTGATGTGGCTACCACCTTGTTCTTTTTCTTAATAGTATCGAGTTTATTTCCTTTGGGGATAGGTCCTGAGCCTGCAGTCTTAAGCAGTATTGCTCCAGGGGTGCTCTGGGTGGCGGCATTATTGGCGAATATGCTTTCCCTGACTCGATTATTTTCAAGCGACTTTAACGACGGTACGCTGGAACAAATGCTAATTGCCCCGCAGCCATTAATTGTCATCATTATTGCAAAAATTTTTGGGCACTGGGTCGTATGTGGCTTGCCGGTCATATTGTTGGCTCCAATTATCGGTTTGCAATATGCCTTGCCAAACGATGTGCTTTTAGTTTTGTTTTTATCACTGCTGTTAGGAACGCCAACTTTAAGTCTGGTAGGGGCAATCGGCGCTGCGCTTACCTTGGGTGTGCGCGGAAGTGGGCTGTTAGTGGCGTTGTTGGTCCTTCCATTGTATATTCCGGTACTGATTTTCGGTGCAGGCGCAGTAGCTGCGAGTCAGCACGGGATGGGTGCAGAGGCTCACCTGTCATTGCTTGCAGCTTCATCGATACTTTCTTTGGTATTGGCCCCAATTGCTACTTCTACGGCATTAAGGATTGCAGTTGAATAAGAGAATTTTATTATGCATATAAACTGGTTTAAATATTCCTCTCCACAAACATTTTATCCGTTGGCTGGTAAAATGATTCCTTGGTTTTATGGACTGGCCGTCCTATTCGCCCTGGCAGGTCTTTATGTTAGCTTTGCACTGGCGCCTACCGATTTTCAGCAAGGTGAAGCCTACAGGATCATTTTTGTCCACGTGCCAGCAGCATGGATGTCTATGTTTATTTATATTGTGATGGCCGGATGGGCTGCTTTTGGTTTGGCATTGAACGCACGATTGTCTGCTATGATGGCACAGGCACTGGCACCTACAGGAGCCATGTTCACTTTCCTGGCATTGGTTACCGGATCCTTGTGGGGTAAACCGATGTGGGGTACTTGGTGGGTATGGGATGCACGATTGACTTCGGAACTTATTCTATTGTTTCTGTATCTAGGTTTCATAGCATTGCAATCCGCAATTGATGATCCAAGAAGGTCTGACAGGGCAGGTGCCGTTTTGGCACTTGTCGGTGTTGTCAATGTTCCCATTATCTATTTTTCGGTTAAATGGTGGAATACGTTGCATCAAGGATCAACAATCAGCATGACTGCAGCTCCTAAAATGGTAACCATAATGCTTCTAGGCATGCTATTCATGGCCCTGGCTTTCTGGATGTACTCAATTGCGGTCGCTCTGGTCAGAGTCAGATGCATTATTCTGGAAAGAGAGCGCAGTACAGAATGGGTAAAGAATTTATTTGGAGAGGAAAAATGATGCATTGGGGAAGTTGGTCAGCTTTCTTTAGTATGGGAGGTTATGCCTTTTATGTCTGGTTTTCATTTGGCATTACAGCTGTTTCTCTCTTCATCGAGGTGATTGCACTGCGGAATAGACGCTCTGAGGCAATCAGATTATCAAGATTGTTGGCACAGAATTAATATGAAATTAAAAGCTCGACATAAACGTTTTATCCTGATCGGAATTGGTCTGGCGCTCATTGCGCTGGCTGCGACTCTTATATTGAACGCATTCAGAAGCAATATGGTCTTCTTTTATACACCAACTCAAGTCGAGAAGGGGGAAGTTCCAAAAGATACAGGATTCAGGATAGGAGGACTGGTTGTTCCAGGAAGTCTCAAAAGAGATGATGATGGATTGACGGTTCATTTTGTTATTACTGACACTTCAAAGACAGTACAAGTCATCTACAAGGGCATCCTTCCTGATCTTTTCAAGGAAGGAAAGGGTGTCGTGGCGCAAGGTAAAGTTGATGCTTCGGGATTGTTTGTTGCAAGCGAGGTACTAGCCAAGCATGATGAGAACTACATGCCACCTGAAGCAGCTGAAGCGCTAAAGCGAGCCAGAGAAAATAGCACGAGTACGTTGGTCGTACCTAAATGATTTAAATTTGCTTCATATACTGATAATTATTAAAAGGATTTTGATGTGATTCCTGAAATAGGCCATTTTGCTTTAATTCTAGCCCTGCTTGTTGCCTTGGTGCAGGGCACTTTTCCTATCATCGGTGCAGCCCGGAGAAACTCCGTTTGGATGGGACTCGCTGTCCCAGCTGCGAGGGCGCAATTCTTCCTTGTGGCGACCGCATTCTTCTGCTTGGCATATGCTTTTGCAAGCATGGATTACTCTGTAACTTACGTCGCTACGAACTCAAATTCAAAATTACCTTTGCAATATCGAATAGCTGCGGTGTGGGGTGGACATGAGGGATCGCTATTGCTTTGGGCCTTTATTTTAAACGTATGGACCGTAGCGGTAAGCTTCTTCTCAAAACATTTACCGGATCAGCTGAGAGCCCGTATCTTGGGAATCATGGGGTTAATTAGCATAGGGTTCATTTTATTCATGTTAACCGTTTCCAATCCGTTTGAAAGACTCATTCCAGCAGCCTTTGATGGTCGAGATCTAAACCCTCTCCTTCAAGATCCAGGCATGGTATTCCATCCACCGATGCTCTATATGGGTTACGTTGGTTTTTCAGTTGCCTTTGCTTTTGCAATTGCTGCACTTATAGGAGGTCAGCTTGATGCCACCTGGGCTCGCTGGTCCCGTCCTTGGACGACGTTGGCGTGGGTTTTCCTTACTATCGGTATTATGGGAGGAAGCAATTGGGCTTATTATGAATTAGGGTGGGGCGGTTGGTGGTTCTGGGATGCTGTAGAGAACGCATCGTTTATGCCTTGGCTTGTCGGAACGGCTTTGATTCACTCACTGGCTGTCACTGAGAAGCGGGGAGGGTTTAAAGCTTGGACCGTGCTTTTAGCTATTTGTGCCTTTTCCTTGAGTTTGCTTGGTACTTTTTTGGTTCGTTCTGGTGTGTTGACTTCTGTCCATGCTTTCGCAACCGATCCAAGAAGAGGTCTTTTCATACTGATGTTCCTGGTTGTTGTAATCGGGGGGTCTCTTGCACTCTTTGCATGGAGAGCACCAAAGATTGGTCGAGGAGGTATGTTCCAAGTCGTTTCTCGAGAAAGTTTTCTTCTTGCAAATAATGTGCTTCTTGCGGTTGCGGCCATTTCTGTTCTTTTAGGCACGTTATATCCATTGTTCCTGGATGCATTGGGTATGGGAAAAATCTCCGTAGGGCCTCCTTATTTTGATACCGTTTTCGCTCCGTTGATGACACCTGCCGTTTTTTTGATGGGCTTAGGTACCCTGGCTCGATGGAAAAAGGCTGAATTGCCCGAATTGTCCATTCGTTTACGCTGGGCATTCGGTGTCAGTTTGGCTACTGCATTAATACTGCCATTCATCCTTGGACATTGGACGCCGATGATCGGATTGGGGTTGTTTCTTGCATTCTGGATCTTCACTACGACAGTTAACTTGTTGATCAACCAGCTTAAAAGTAATCAACTGTCACTTATATTCAAAATCAAGTCGATACCTCGTTCTTGGTGGGGAATGGTAGTTGCTCATTTAGGTATTGGTTTTTTTGTTCTTGGGGTAACGATTGTAAAAGGGTATGAATCTGAGACTGCAGTGAAGATGCTACCTGGCGATGTCGCCCATTTGGCTGGTTTTGATTTTACTTTTGATGGAATCAAGGAAGTTCAGGGACCAAATTATCTTTCTGAAAAAGGGCAGATCACGGTTTCAGTCATGGGAAAAGAAAAGACCCATCTCTTTCCCGAGAAAAGACTATACACCGTTCAGAATATGCCAATGACAGAAGCAGGTATAAGTCCAGGCGTGTTTAACGATTTGTATGCTTCCCTTGGAGAACCTCTTGAAGGCGGTGCATGGAGCGTAAGGATATACTATAAACCAATGGTGGAGTGGATATGGGCTGGATGCGGGTTGATGGCCATTGGGGGGTTATTGGCATTGTCTGATAAACGATACCGTATGAAAAAACGGGGACAAATCCTTGCAGTTGAGAATAAGGGAGTAGCATGAAGAGGTTTTTAATTCCGCTATTGATATTTATTGTTTTAGTGGCGTTCCTTGGTATAGGGCTTAATCTTGACCCGCGAGAGGTTCCCTCTCCATTAATTGGAAAGCCTGCCCCAATCTTCAGTCTGGCTAGATTGGATGATCCAAGTAAATCGATGTCACCCAAAGACATGTTGGGTAAGGTATGGCTCTTTAACGTTTGGGCTTCGTGGTGTGGAGCCTGTCGTGATGAACATCCGCTTCTTGTTGCCCTCTCGAAAACAGGTATTGTCCCGATATATGGTATGGATTATAAGGACACCAGACAGGACGCTCAGCAATGGCTGGACATGGGTGGCAATCCCTATGTTGCGAATGCATTTGATGTGAATGGGCGAGTCGGTATAGATTATGGCGTATACGGTGTACCTGAAACCTACGTGATAGATAAAAAAGGGATCATTGTTTTTAAACAGATAGGGCCAATTACTGAAGAAGTCTTGAGAGACAAGATACTGCCTTTGGTTAAAGGATTACAGACACAATGATGAAGAATTTTTTAATGAAACGATTCCTACCAGCCTTATTTCTAATAGTTTTCTCAGACGCCTGGTCAAACGAAGCGCGACCATTGCAAGAGAATGTCGTTGTTGAAGAGCAGGTTCAAAGGCTTTCCACAGAATTAAGATGTTTGGTCTGTCAGAACCAGACGTTGGCAGATTCTCATGCTGAATTGGCTGATGACCTGAGGCAGGAAATACGTGAAATGGCTGCAAAGGGAATGAGTGATCAGCAGATAATCGATTATCTCGTTGCGAGGTATGGGGATTTTGTTAGATATCGTCCGCCATTGAAACCAGCCACGTTTTTACTCTGGTTTGGCCCATTTCTATTACTTATTGCTGGTGGTGCCGGTCTCATTGTTATGTTACGTAAACGTCAGCGTGATATGAATGAAACGCTGCTTAGCACCGAAGAGCTAAACAAAGTGCACGAATTATTGGATAAGGAATCATGATGCTTGTGTTCTGGGTAAGCGTAGTTTTAATTATAGCCATTGTTTTATTACTTATTCTACCTGCCTTGATTAGGCCTGAATTGAATAAAAATGCCGATCCCTTATCTGAAAAAAGATCGCTTTTTCGTCAGCAGTTCGAAGAACTTGATCAGGATAAAAATTCCGGGGTACTGGACCCGATGCAGTATGAGGTAGCAAAGACGGAACTTGAACGTCAACTGTTAGGTGAAATGTCTGATCAGACTCCTTCGATTGCAACGCCAGCAAAACCTGACCGAATCTTGGCAGTCGCATTAGTAATAATACTGCCTTTGATTTCTGTCATTCTATATTTGCAACTCGGCAGTCCAATATCGGTCACTATTCCCTCCACTAGTCCGATAGCTGGAAGCAATGTGTCAAATGAGCAGCACAATGCGATGGCAGGTAAAATCGATTCGTTGTTGGACGCCTTAAAAAAGAAGCTTGAACAAAATCCTGGCAATGCAGAAGGCTGGGCACTCCTTGCCAGGTCCTACGTTGAATTGAGAAGGCATTCTGAGGCATTGCCTCCATTTCAGAAGGCATTGGAACTCACACCAGACGACCCCCAATTGCTAGCCGATTATGCGGATGCTTTAGGTGTAGTGAACGGCAATAGCCTGGATGGGAAACCTGAAGAAATGGTAAACAGGGCACTCAAGATTGATCCGCATCATGTTAAATCCCTGCTTCTAGGGGCTACCATTGCTTTCAATCACAAAGACTATAAAACGGCAATTCTATATTGGGAGAGGTTGCAGTCAGACCTGCCGGCAGGTTCTGACCTGTTACCTGATATCCAGGCGTCTCTAAAAGAAGCAAGTGCAATTTCGGGTATCAAGCTTAATCCTCCACCAGTAAAAATTGCAGTGGATTCCAAAGGGATAAGCGGAACCGTTCGCCTTGCCCCTTCTCTGGCTGACAAACTCGATCCAAATTCAACATTATTCGTATTTGCTCGTGCGACTCAGGGACCTCCCATTCCCCTGGCCATCGTTCGGGCTTCTGCAAAGGATCTACCCTATTCGTTCCATTTAGACGATAGCATGGCGCTCATGACGGATCATAAGCTTTCACAAGCGAATGAAGTTGTTTTAGTCGCTCGACTCTCGAAAAGCGGAGATGCCAAGTCCCAGGGTGGAGATCTGCAGGGCATCACGGGTGTGATTAGACCTGATGTTGGCAATGTCGATATTGAAATCAATCAGGTCGTGCCCTGAAGCGGTAAATGGGATGATTTAGACGAGGTTTTGACTTAATCATCCCAATTCTCAGACTCACCTCACTTATAGAGAGATGAGCAATTTTTCTCTTTCTTTTTTAAGCATCAAAAATCTCCATATCAAATGATAATGGGTTTTGTCTATCAAAGGATCTCCTTTGGGACAGAGCTTATTGAGAATATCCAATAGGAATTTCTCATAATAATCAAGTTAATATGAGGTAAAGATGTTTTCTACAGATAATCCTATTGAAAAGAAAGCAAATTCTTTTGATTCAAAAAATCAAGATGCCCTGACTAACAGACTCAGTCAGGCATTATCGATTCATCAATCAGGACAATATAAGCTTGCTGAACGACTTTACCTTGGGATTTTAAGTGACTATCCATTTCAGGCGAATGCCAGCCATAACTTGGGAATACTCTTTCTTGATAATAATGAAACAGAAAAGAGTTTGCCCTATCTGAAGTCTGCCTTAGAGTCTTATCCGGAAGAACGTCAGTATTGGATAAGCTATGTCGATGCGCTTATTCGTGCTGGGCAAAATAATAATGCACGCGCTATTCTTGATTTGGCATCACGGTCCGGCCTTGATGGCGAAGAAGTC
Organism: uncultured Methylophilaceae bacterium; assembly: GCA_903863255.1. Classification (GTDB taxonomy): domain Bacteria; phylum Pseudomonadota; class Gammaproteobacteria; order Burkholderiales; family Methylophilaceae; genus CAIPBJ01. The sequence goes on along the minus strand of CAIPBJ010000121.1, from coordinate 17,116 downwards.
AAAGATCTTTATACCAGGTTACAAGTCACACAAGATATTAAACCAAATTGCGGCAATGAAAATAAAGAGCTTGCAGAGGCAGAAAACCATCCGGTTAAACAAAATACCAAGCCCTCCGTATACAAAAAAGAATCTAGAAAACATAGGTCTTCACCCGGATTTGAGGAAATCAATAAACTGATTGATCTTTTTAATCAGGGACGAACAGACGATGCAAAAGAACTGGCTAAGGATTTAACGAATCGATTCCCAAATCATGGGTTTGGCTGGAAAGTACTGGGTGCCATTTACCTTGATGGCGGATTGCAGGATGAAGCGCTTGAACCGCTCACGAAAGCAGCTACCCTTATTCCCAATGACCCAGAAGCACACTATAACTTGGCCAATGTCCTTTACGATAAATCACTTTTGAACAAGGCAAGATTTCACTTTGAGAAGGCAGTGAATCTTAATCCGAGTTTTGCTAAGGCGTATTTTAATCTCGGTAACGTTCTTAAGGACTTAGGGGAGTTGAACAAGGCTGAACTCAGCTACAAAAGGGCGATGAAAATTGACCCAGATAATGAACAAATGCAATTTAGCATGGCTCATTTCCTTTATGAGCAAGGTCGATATGAAGAAGCTGTTAATTATTACAGGATCTCATTGGAGTTGAGACCTAATCAGGTTGAGGCCTATGTGAATCTTGGGGTGACCTTGAAGTTAATGAGAAATTATCCCGATGCTGAAAAATGCTATCTGGAAGCAATCAAGATCGATCCCAACCATGAAGGTGCCTACAACAACCTTGGAAATCTTTTCAAAGATACCGGACGGATCGATGAAGCTCGTGTCTGTTTTGAAAAGGCAATCGAATTAAAGCAAGATTATTCAGAGGCATATAATAATCTTGGGGTTCTATTCAAGGAACAAGGTCAATATAAGGATGCCGAATTATGTTACATAAAGGCAATCAATATTGACCCGCTCTCAGCCGAGTCGCATAACAATCTTGGAGCTGTGCTGGAAGCACTCTGTCGATATAAGGAAGCTGAAGTCTGTTGCAGGAAAGCGATCAAATTAAAAAGTTCCTTTTCGAATGCATATAACAACTTGGGTATCGCGCTTCATGGTATGGGCAGGTTTATCGAGGCAGAAGAAGCATATCTAAAAGCACTTGAGATCGAGCCGCAAATGGTTACTGCTATAAGTAACCTCAGTGTCACGTTGAATTCACTTGGGCGAATAGCAGATTCCGAGACGATTTTAAAAAAAGGATTGGAAATCGATCCAAATTACGTCAATTTCCATATCAACTTGACTCTAAATTATTTAGATCAGGGAAAAATTAAAGAAGCAGAAAGAAGTTCTTTAGAGGCTTTGAGGATAGAGCCTGATAGCATAAAGGCATACAGTAACTTGTTGTTTGCCATGAATTATCTTGATGATCACAAGCCAGAAGAGTTGTTATCGATTGCACGTCAATATGGATCTTTGGTTACAAAAAAAGTTAAGAATAAGTACTCTAAATGGCTGATTGAACCGGATGCGAAAAAAATACGTATAGGAATGGTTTCTGGTGATCTCCGCAAACATGCGGTTTCATATTTTCTAGAAAACATTCTCAAGAATATAGACCTGTCAAAAATAGAGTTAATTGCTTATCCAACCGGTAATTATGAAGATGAAGTCACAAAAAGGTTAAAAGCCTATTTTTCCAGATGGACTCCGCTTGTCGGTATGGATGATGAACTGTCAGCAAAAACGATTCATAGCGATAACCTAAACATCCTTATTGATTTGTCCGGACATACTGCAGGCAACCGATTACCAGTTTTTGCATGGAAACCTGCCCCAGTTCAGGTCAGTTGGTTAGGATTCTTCGCTACAACTGGCGTGAATGAGATGGATTACTTCCTCGCTGATGAAGTGGGTGTGCCTCAGGCAAACCAGACTCATTTTACTGAAAAAATAAGGTATCTTCCTAATACACGCCTTTGTTTCACGCCTCCTGATGTTCAGATGGACATCTCTGAATTGCCAGCGCTCAGAAGAGGGTATGTAACCTTTGGTTGTTTTCAGAACAGAGCCAAGGTTACGGATGAAGTGATTTCTAAATGGAGCGAAGTCATCCATGCGACGCCAAATTCTCGATTTCGCTGGCAATGCAAATCATTTACAGATTCTAAACAAATCACCCAGACATTAAAAATTTTTGAGGGGTTTGGCATTCCTTCGAAAAACGTAGATTTGCTGGGATCCGTTTCGAGAGAGGCCTATTTCTCAGCCCATGCTGAGGTGGATATGATTTTGGATAGTTTTCCATTTACAGGGGGCACCACAACCTGTGAAGCATTATGGATGGGTGTGCCTACATTAACCTATGCTGGTAATACGTTGATTGCAAGACAAGGTGCAAGCCTGATGGCTTCTGCTGGAATGGAAGATTGGATCGTCTGGGACAAGATGGACTATGCCGCTAAGGCGATTTTATTCGCGAGCGATCTCAATAAACTGTCCGAGCTTCGTCATAAATTAAGATCCAAGGTACAAGTGTCAGCTCTCTTTGATGGCAAGGCATTTGCAAGGAACATGGAAAGAATTCTTAAGGAACTATGGATCGAACGCCTGGAACAAAATAGGGATGCCCTAATTGACTCTCACAAAGATAATGTTTCCGAAGATCAGACGGTAGGTTCCGGGCATTTTCATGAAGAAAGTAACGTACCTGTTTCAATGGTGGAGGAGAAACAACCAGATTTTGAAACTGCTGTTGACGAGGTGATGAGTCTTGCTCAAATTCATCAAAAGAATTCAGAGTTCGCACAAGCGGAGAAGCTGTATTTGGAAATCCTCAGGCTGATGCCTAACCATGCATTGGCAAACCATAATCTTGGTGTGATTGAGACCTCAACCAAGGGTGCAGTCGAGGCGCTTCCGCGATTCGAGAAAGCCGTAATGGCATTTCCTGATAATGAACAGTTCTGGGTCAGCTATATCGACGCGCTGGCAATGTCCGGAGCCCATGATACGGCATTGTCTGCTATTAAGCATGGACAGAATTATGGTCTAAGTTCGAAAGTTGCTGACATCCTTGCAAAGGAAATAGTGGATGAAATGGAACGCCTTGCAAAGAAAAGGGATGAGCAATCGATATTGTTGTTTAAAGAAGCAAAAGCGGCCATGGAGGTTGAGTTAAACCCATCTGTGAGAAATAAAATAGTGCCACCAATAAACTCCAATCAAGACCCGGTATTTTATATTTATGCACCTGATTTCATAGAGTTCTCATCTGGGATCAAGACCCTGCATTTGCTTTGCGATCAGTTAAACCGGCAAGGTTATGAAGCCTATATTACTGCCTCGAGGACAGGCGACCGATTAATTTGCCCACAAGTTAATACTCAGATGATTGAGGCTCACAAGAATTCAGGAAGGCTTCAGATAGCTGTTTACCCAGAAGTTCAAATGGGTAATCCCTTGAAAATAGCCCATGTCATACGATATTTATTGAACAAACCAAACTTCTTCCTGAAAACGTCTTGGTTTGGCAGTTTTCATGAGAATGAAAAGGTGCTGCATTATCACGGGGCGTTTGCGATACCGTGGATTAAATCGGAATGCGTGAGGGTGCCGACCGTTGATCGCAATCTGTTTAAACCGCCTGAAGCTTTGGATCATGTCCGTTCAGGGTATCTTGTCTACTCTCATCGAGTCGTGCCGGATTTGGAAAAGATTCCTGAATGGTGTAAGCCATATCAGTTAATCTCGATGAAGAAACCGTTAACGCCTAAAGAACTGGCAAAATTGTATCAGGAATCCGAAGGGATGGTAGTTTTTGAACGTACCGCGGCTGCTTTGGAAGCGATGCTTTGTGGTTGCCCCGTCATATTCTGTTCTGCATATGGTCTTGAACGTTCATCAATCTATTACGAGGGCTTCAATGATTTCGGAAGTGTTTGGGATTTTGACAAGGTGGCTTTTGATCGGTTAAAAGAATCCGTTCATAGGTTGCCTGATATCTATGATGAAAACGAGGTGATTAATAAACAGGGCATCATCGATACATTCAAGAAAACTATCGTCGAGTTCCAAATGATGGAGTTCGAAACAGTCGAAACGACCCCCGCTTTTGTATTAGCCAAAGCAGACGGTTTGGCAAGAGAAGGGCATAATCTTGAGGCCATCATTAGTTATAGGCAGTTGATACTGGATCATCCTTCAACCGTGGAGGCCTATTTACGATTGGGGATGATTTTGGCGAATGCGGGCCTTTTAAGTGAGTCAAAGGAGATTTTGTCACAAGGTGCAGTCTATCTATCCGGTTTTCCAAAACACCCGTCACTAGATGCAGTCCGTAAACTTTATTACCTGCATCTTATTGAAGCATGCAAGAAGACCCATGAAATGAATGATGCTGATCGCTATCAGTTTGAAATGAATGGGTACATCGAGGAATTGACTTAGATTATCAGCGACTCCTTCTTTTAATTAAAATTAACAGTCCGATACGCTCAAAAAATTGGAAAGAGGGCCATTTTACCTTTCTTTTCATCGAATATACGCATGAGGATATCGGCAACAATATCATCATCAGCTTTCAGGGATCGTCGCGATGAATTCGAGTATAAACATTGACCTCTTTCTAGGAAGACGAATTAAAGATGAGCCAATTTTTTTAAAGGCCATCATCAAAACAATCCACGCCGGCGAGAATATCAATGCAACCAGAACATAGACTTCAGGAGGCGTTAAGCTTGCATAAGTCAGGTCAGACGTATCAGGCACAGACGCTTTACAAGGAGATTCTTAAACAGGATCCGACTCAACCGAATGCAAACTATAATCTTGGGGTGATTGAGTATGAAGGGAAGCGGATTGACAACAGCTTGCCATTTTTCAAGGCTGCTCTTGAAGCGGAACCACATGAAGCCCAATATTGGTTAAGCTACATCATTGCACTAATTGAGGCAGATAAATATCACGATGCAGAATTCGTTCTTTCCCACGGAATTAAAGCTGGATTATCGGGTAAAGAAACCGAAGCTGTTTCAAGCCTGCTTAGGGATAAGCTGGAAGAAAGAAATAGGCTTGATAATAAAACTCCACCCAAGGAAATAGAGAGTCAACTTATCAAATTGTTCTCAGAAAGTCGCTATGAGGAAATTGAGAATAAAATTTTAAGTCTGGTTCATGATTATCCCAATTGGTTGGTTGGATGGAAAATTCTAAGCGACACGGTCCTGATTCAAGGTAAAGATGCCAGGCTCCCTGCACTAAGGGCATTGGAGTTGAATCCATCAGATGCTAAAGAACATTGTTATTATGGGCTGATATTAAAAAGTCATGGAGATTTAAGAGGCGCGGCAAGCGCATTCGAACGTGCAACTCAACTTAAACCAGACTACGCTGCTGCTTATAATAATCTAGGTATTGTTAAGAAAGATCTGGGTAATCTTGAAGAAGGGTTGCGGTATTACAGGCATGCGCTTGATTTGAATCCGGGATATGCCAGTTGTTATAGTAATCTACTTTTCTGCCTCACCCATTCTGAGAAAATAGAGACTAAGGCTTTATTCGAGGAACATTGCAAATTTAGTCACGCATACGAAACATCGTTAGCCACGATCCTTGAGCAACCAGTTAACGATCATAATCCGCAACGATGCCTAAAAGTTGGTTTTGTTTCTGCAGATTTTAGAGATCACTCTATTGCCTATTTCTTTGAGCCAATACTTAAACATTTATCAATTTCCTTGAATTTATCACTCTATGCTTACTCAAATAGTGCTCAGGAAGACAGCACGACCTTAAGAATGCGGGGTAAGTTCAAGTACTGGAATTCGGTAAGTACAATGAGTGATGAAGAGCTGGCCAGAAAAATACGCGACGATGGGATTGATATTCTAGTAGACCTGTCAGGGCATACCGCCGGAAACCGATTATTAACCTTTGCAATGAAGCCAGCCCCTATCCAGGTTAGCTGGCTGGGTTATTTGTCAACAACCGGTTTAAAGTCAATGGACTACTATCTGGCAGATAGTTATCTGTTACCTCCTAATAAGCTAGACGATCAGTTCACTGAAAAACTTGTTCAATTGCCGGCCAATGCGCCATTTATGCCATCCGACGTTGCACCAGAAGTCAGTGATTTGCCAGCACTTAGAAAAGGGTATGTCACGTTTGCCTGTTTCAATCGACCAAATAAAATCACGTCAGAAGTGGTAAAGCTTTGGGCCAGGCTCTTAAAATCAGTACCCAATTCAAAAATGCTCCTAGGCGCGATGCCAAATGATGGCAGTTACGATGCCATGATCGAATGGTTTCATAAAGAAGGAATCGCAAGAGACCGTCTTGAGTTTCATCCGCGAAGCTTCATGAAAAATTATCTCAAGTTACATCATGAAGTGGATATTTGCCTTGATACATTTCCTTCAAATGGCGTAACAACGACATGTCATGCGGTATGGATGGGCGTGCCTACCCTTTGCATGGACGGAACACGATTAGCAAGCAGAGGGGCAATGGCAGTCATGAGCCATGTAGGACTCGGTAAATTTGTTGCTGATAATCCCGATGATTTTGTAGAAAAAGGCAAATTCTGGTCTCAGAACCTGGATGAACTATCAAAGATACGTGGTTCGCTTCGGGAACGACTTAACCTGTCACCTTTATCGCAACCGGAAATGTTGGCTGATGGACTGGAAAAAGCGTTTAGGAAAATGTGGGTCAGATGGTGTGAAGGAAAGCCAGCGATCACGTTTGAAATTAAAGAAGGTGAAACGCAGGTCGATAAACCCAATGAAATCATTTATGTGACTCAGCCTTTACTTCCTGATCTAAAAGACTTTTTCCCATACCTGGAAAAGATATGGGATAACAAACTGCTCACAAATGGCGGACCATTCCATCAACAGCTGGAAAAAGCGCTTTGTGAATATCTTGGTGTCAAACACATTGCGCTGTTTGCGAATGGCACACTTGCATTACTGACTGCACTGCAGGCTTTACGAATATCGGGAGAGGTGATTACGACCCCCTATTCTTTTGTGGCCACTGCACATTCATTACTTTGGAACGGCATTCGACCAGTATTCGTTGATATCGATCCAATCAGTTTAAATATGGATCCAGGCAAGATTGAGGCTGCCATCACACCTAATACAGCAGCAATCATGCCGGTCCATTGCTATGGACACCCGTGTGATGTTGAACGGATCCAAAAAATTGCAGATGACTACAACCTGAAGGTCATTTACGATGCGGCTCATGCTTTTGGTGTGAATTACAAGGGCACAAGCTTGCTTAACTACGGTGATCTTTCAGTTCTGAGTTTTCACGCGACTAAAGTATTCAATACGTTTGAAGGCGGTGCGATTATTTGTCCTGATGCCAAAACAAAACAACGAATCGATCACCTTAAGAACTTTGGGTTTGTGGATGAAGTTACGGTTGTAGCTGCAGGAATTAACGGGAAGATGAGTGAAGTGAACGCTGCCTTTGGGATGTTGCAGCTAAAAGGCATCGATGAGGGATTAGCCAAGAGAAAAATTGTTGATTTGATGTACCGTCAAAGACTGTCAGATATCCAGGGTATTCATTGCATTACTGGTACAGGTGAAGAGATACCTAATTATTCCTACTTTCCAATCTTGGTTAAACCGGGATACCATCTTACTCGAGATGAGCTCTATCAAAAATTGCGAGATTCGGGTGTGTATGCCAGAAGGTACTTTTATCCACTGATCAGTGATTTTCCAATGTATCGAGGCATGCCGTCTTCTTCACAACTCAACTTGCCAGTAGCAACGGCAGCTGCTAAAGAAGTTATATGCCTGCCCATCTATCCGGGGCTGAATATAAACCAGATTAATCGCATCGTTAATCTAATTCGTCAACAACAATAAAATCTAACTCTAAAAAAGGAACTGGACTTGAAAACCAGTTTTATTTTGAGTATGAGACCCGAAAGTTGTGAACCATAATTCCAGCATCTCATAAAAATTATGAAGACAACGATGCAATACTTAAAATCCGATTATAAAGAATATCCCAAAACCTTACCTGTTGATGACCTATGGGGCCAAGTTCGAAGGACTGTAAACGGTAAACCGATTTCGCCCGAGCAAATTCAGATGATTGTCGATGCAATCAAGTCAGGACTGGAACTTAACTCAGAGGATATTGTATTGGATCTTGCTTGCGGAAATGGGGCATTATCAAGTTACCTGTTTGATGATTGCTCAGGACTGTTTGGAGTGGACTCTTCCCCCTATTTGATACAAGTTGCCTTAAGCAGATTTGCAAATCTTCCAAGCTATGATTTTAAGTTGCTGGATGCGGCCGGATACGTACTAAATGAACCTGATCCAGATAGATTTACCAAAGTATTATGTTATGGGAGTTTTTCGTTCTTCCCTGAAAAAGATGCTAAAGCCGTTCTGAATGTGATACATAGCCGCTTCAAAAGAGTGGATAGGATTTTCATAGGCAATTTGCCTGATAAGGATCGAGCACACTTCTTTTATCCTAAAGAGAAGGATTACGTCACCGAACTTGATGATCCAACTGCGCAAATAGGAATTTGGCGATCTGAGAATGAATTGCGAACACTCGCAGAAAATAACGGGTGGAAACTTCGAGTTGTCAACATGCCAGAAGCTTTCTATGCCGCTCATTACAGGTTTGACGCTATTTTAGAAAGGGTATGAACCCTAAGATGAATAATACTCATCAAAAAAAAACGATCAATGACCTTGCCTTGCTGGGAGGCCCGCTTCTGTTTAAGACCCCAGTGTCCACCTCTAATCTCGTTAAACCCAATTTGGAAAAATTTCTTGATTACTCACGATTAGCTTATGAATCGAACATACTGTCGAACGAAGGACCCCTTGTTCGACTCCTGGAGCATAGACTATCGGTTTTTCATGGTGCAAAATTCTGCGTTGCATTCTCAAATGGGTTCTGGGCGCTTGTATTATCAATCAAGGCACTTGCTTTAAAAGATAGGAGCGAGGTTATTATGCCTTCCCTGACCTATCGAAGGCTTGCAGATGTAGTCGCTTGGGTGGGCTTGAAACCCAGATTCTGTGAGATTGACGAGAATACCTTGGCAATCAGCCCTAAAGAAGCATTCAATTGCATTGATGATAATACAGCACTCTTGCTGGGTGTCCATCCAATAATAAATACCTGTGATGTATACGGTTTGCAGGACGTTGCAGAAAAAAAAGGAGTCCCTCTTCTCTTTGATGCGGTCGAATCGGTTTATGAGACGGTAAATGGAAGAAAAGTCGGATCTTTTGGCAATGCAGAATGCTTCTCGATGCATGCCAGTAAGCTGATTAATGGGTTTGAAGGTGGTTATGTGACAACAAATGATCCGGATTTGGCACTAAGGCTTTCAAAAATGCGTCGTTTTGGTATGTCAGATTCTGGAGATATTGAGATGCTTGGCCTTAATGCAAAGCTTACTGAAGTTCATGCTGCAATGGGGCTTGCAAGTTTGGATGATCTTGAAGACCAGGTGCTCCGTAACAAGGAAAGGTATCGAACATATCAAAATGCGTTACAAGGGATGGATGAGATTCGATTGTTGGAATTCGATGAAAAGGAAAGAACAAGTTATAAAACTATTGTTGTCGAGTTCAAGGATGACTGGCCACTTTCCCGAGCTGATACTATAAGCATACTCAATAAGGAAGGCGTCTTGGCTAGAGCTTACTATTCGCCAGCTCTTCATTCGAAACCCATGAAATACCCTTTTGTCCCTGCGAAACTGCCAATTACAGATAAAATGGCAGAACGCTTTATGTTATTGCCTTGCGGACACCTCGTTTCTAATGAAGATATTGAGTGCGTGGTCTCATTCCTTCAATTTATAAAAGACAATGCTGGCGATATCAAGAGGCGTTTGCATTCATGATTAACACCAAGAATAGTGTCAGTGACTTTGGGTTATTGGGTGGCGCGCCTCTTTTCAGGACGCCTGTAAGCGTCGGTCAAATGAATTCGCCTTCCTGGGAGGAATTCGAGTCCACGTTCAGAGCTTTGTTTGAACGCCAGTACTACACCAACCATGGGCCACTGGTTCAAGCCTTTGAACAACGATTACAGGATTATCTTGGTGTTAAACACGTTGTATGCGTTACCAATGCAACAATCGGCATAATAATGGCGGCTGAAGCAGTTGATATAAAGGGAAAAGTAGTTGTTCCATCCTTTACTTCAATATCGACTGTACAGGCTTTAACATGGGCTGGATTGGAACCGGTTTTCTGTGATGTCGATCCGGAAACCCTTCATCCAACGATACAAACTATAGAACCGCTCATCAATTCAGAGGTTTCAGCAATACTTGGCGTTAATCTTTGGGGTGGATCCTGCAGCCCTTTAACCTTGCATAATTATGCAAGGGAACATAATTTAAGAATCTTTTTTGACTCGACCCATGCAATGGGATGTGAATACGAAGACACGCTGATAGGCAACTTCGGGGATATGGAAATATTCTCGTTTCATGGTTCAGAGATACTGGGTTGTGGTGAGGGTGGATGCATAGCAACTAATGACGATCATCTTGCAGCAAAACTTCGAAATATCCGAAGCAGTTATGGGGCGGGAGCGGCTGTAGAGGTCGTAAAGACCAGTAACGGCAGAATGTCGGAAGCTCAGGCGGCATTGGGGATTCTCAGTCTTGATAAACTTTCGAAGAACATTTTAAGAAACGAACAATCCTATTTAATGTATGCAGAAAACTTGGATACCATATCTGGATTGGAAATATTGCCTCCAAGGAACGTTTCTCGTAGTAACTACCAAGCGATCGTCTGTAAAGTTGATGAATCGCAGTTTGGAATGAATCGTGACCAGTTGCTTCAAGTCTTGTTGGCAGAGAACATCTTTGCAAGACGAGATTTCTATCCAGGAGCGCATCGCTCCCCACCTTATAATTCGCTTGAAAGCAATATATCATTGAATTTACCCAATACGGATTCTTTAACGTCTTCTCTTATTCAACTTCCGGTCGGAAGTCAGTTAAATGAGGAGCATGTTGCTTTAATATGCCGGCAGATTAAAACGGCACATTTTTTTGCATTTGATATTTGTAATAAAAAAGGTGATTGATTTGCGTCTGGGAATTATGCAACCTTATTTCTTTCCTTATATGGGCCATTTTTCATTAATTGCTCATACGGATGAATGGATCGTTTTTGATATCACGCAATATACCCCCAAAACCTGGATGAATAGAAACAGGATTCTTCATCCCCAGTCGGGATGGAATTGGGTAAGCGTTCCTCTAAGCAACTCAAGTATTTCCATTAAGACGATGGATGCAAGAATTCAGGACATTCAATCTACCGGTAAAAGCATTCTGGGTAAATTGAGTCATTACAGGAAAACGGCCCCCTATTATTTTGAAGTGGAGTCGATTGTTCGAGAAGTTTTTTCATCCAGCAAGGATGACGATTCTTTGGTCCATCTGAATCTAAAAGGACTGGATTTGATTTGCGAGTATATTGGACTTCCTTTTAAAAGAAATATCTGTTCTGAAATGGGACTTGTTTTTCCAAAGGAGATCGATGCGGGTGGATGGGCATTGGAAATCTGTTCTCAACTTGGAGCAGATAGTTATCTCAATCCGGTTGGTGGAAAGGCGTTATTCGATACAACAAGATTTAAGGAGAGGGGGATTGAATTAAATTTTCTTCGTTCGTTAGAATTCAGTTATGAGACTGCAACCTTTCCGTTCATTCCTGGCTTATCGATAATAGATGTGCTCATGTGGAACGACCCTGCAAAAGTTCATCATGCGATCAAGACAGGGGTTGAGATCCTGACTTGATCGCATCAGCTTGTTTAGTTGTTTCTAAACGCACACGGCTCTAACTTGACCAATATCGGTATGGCCTTTCATGACTTTTGAAATACCATCCTGTTTCAATGTTCGCATCCCACTCTCCAACGCTTCATGAACCAGTTCCGTTATGGGTGCTCGGGTCTGGATTAAATGCTTCATCCTCGGGTTGATCGTCATGAATTCATAGAGGCCCATTCGACCCTTGTAACCGGTCTTGTTGCAATGAGGGCATCCTTTGCTTCGATAGAGAGTGAACTTGCCTTCTTTGCTGAAATTTTCTTTCCATTCATCAATGATGGAGTCTTTATTCCATTTCGATCCCAGAATATATTCTTCTGCTAATTCCTCAATTTCTTGCTCATCCGGGGTATAGGCTTCTTTGCATTTTGGGCACAGGGTTTTTGTTAATCGCTGGGCCAGAATGGCTAAAAGTGCGTCAGCAAAATTAAAGGGGTCCATGCCCAGATCCAACATTCTGGTGATACTTTCAGGGGCGCTGTTCGTATGGAGTGTAGATAATACCAGGTGGCCAGTGAGTGAGGCTTCGATACCTATTTTTGTCGTTTCCTGATCTCTCATCTCCCCTACCATAATGACATCCGGGTCGGCACGCAGGAAGCTTCGCATTGCTGCCGCGAAAGTCCAACCTATCTTGGAGTTGACCTGAACTTGTCTTAGTCCTTGTTGTGTTATCTCAACGGGATCTTCTGCGGTCCATATTTTCCGGTCCGGCGTGTTGATATGTCCGAGCAGGGAATGCAGTGTGGTCGTTTTACCCGATCCTGTTGGACCGCAAACCAGTATAAGACCATAAGGATGCTGAACCAGAAGTTTAAGTTTCTCAAGTTTGTCTTGATCAATCCCTAGCTTATCCACAGGAACGGGTTTCGCGGAGGCCAAAATTCTCATTACGATATCTTCTAAGCCATTTGCAGTCGGGATGGTGGCCACGCGCAATTCGATATTTGCCGGCCCAAATTGCTTGAAGTCCATTTTTCCGTCCTGCGGTTTCCTGCGTTCCGATATGTCAAGCTGAGACATGATCTTGATTCTCGATATGAAAGCATTTCGGAAGTTTGAAGGGATTTCTAAATATTTTGCCAGACTGCCGTCCTTGCGGAACCGAACGACCGTATTTTTCTTGTCTGGATAACTTTCAATATGAATGTCGGAAGCTTTTTCAGCATAGGCATCAAGAATCATTTTGTTTACTAGTTGAACTAATGCATTGTCAGACTCATTGACGGGTTCGGATGATATCTCATCAAAATCAGATTCATCACCAAAAAGTTTCAATGCAAGGTCATTGATTCCCTCTCCGGAATGACTGTTTTCATTTTCCAAACCAAGATTACTGTTATCGTTTTGATTGGCAAGATTCCTTGAACCGTAATAGATTTCTATGGCGGTTAGGATGTCTTCTTTTGAAGCCATTGCAGGAAGTAACTTCATTTGAGTATTGAACCGAATCTCTTCAATTGCAGCGATATTCATCGGGTCTTCAAATGCAACAACCAAGGCGTCCTGATAGATGAACAAAGGAATGAGTACCTGTTTCTTTGCAAAAGCAGGTTTGATGAGACGAATGGCGTTCAAGTCAAAATTAAATTTAGCTAAGCTCACATAGGGTATGCCTAGTTTTTTTGCCATGGCGCCTTTTAGCGTATGTTCATCTATTACGCCCATATCCACTAGAATTCTTCCTAGCGGGATCTTACGATTGTCCTTTTGTTTTAAAAGAGCGGTTTCTAATTGCTGCTGATTAATGAGTTCCAGCTGCAAAAGTGCTTCGCCCAATCTTAGAATAGGCTGGTTTTGCTGAAACTCGATAGCCTTCTCAAGCTGTTCAGTGGAGATGATCTCATTTTCATAGAGGTAGTCACCGATTCTTTGTTGACGCAGGTCATTTTGCTGTTTCAAGGCATCGTTAATCTGTGTTGGGGTCGCTTTTTTATCCTCAACCAGGATCTCACCAATTTTCTGACCAATCTTGTAGCTTTTGAGGGACCGTCTTGGTATGAAACACGGAGTGACTTTGTCTCCTTTTGTGACCGGATAAATATAGAGACCAAAATCCGTGTTGATATAACCAAGTGTGTATCCCACAATAGATTGACTATCTAGGAATTCCACCATATAAGTCAGCTTCTCTGAAGGAGGAAATAGTTCATCAGCCCGGTCTTTAAGGAATGTATGGTCAGGATTTAATTGTTGGGGATTAATGATCTGGATGCTATTGATCTCATCAAGTTTTATTGTCTTGTTGATGACCCTGTCTTTAGGCAATACTACGATAGTAGATTCATCTGGAGAGAAATGAAGAAGTTCTCCTACAATCTTGCTGCCGTTGTTCAATGAAATTTGACATCCATCTTCACCAAATTGTGGTTTGGATTCAGCAAAACTAAAATAGGGTGGTGCTGGCCATTCGATAACCGATTCAATTAACATTTCTTACTCCCAAATCCTTAGTAATAAAAATACAGACATTGTCTGGATAGATTCTTTACACTACGCTATAGTAAATTTCATACTATGCTTAACGACATCAAGATAGAATAATTTAGTTCAGGCAGGTTTTTTTCAAACTTAGGAAGCATTCAGTTGCAAAATAGAGTCAATACAGAAAAACTATTCGAAGCTTTCTTAATGGGCACTTCCGATGAGGTTTTTCTGTTCGATGCCGATTACATGGAGCTTTTGGCAGCGAGTGAGCAAGTTAAAAGAACGCACGGTTCTGACTATGACCATCTCAAATCATTTACTTTGAACAAACTCATTGGAATAGATGAACGTGTTTTAAATGAATTTATCGCATCGAATGACTGTTCAGAATTTCTTGAAATTCCAAGGGAACTTTACGAAAAAAATCTATTTACGAACATACTGCTTTTAAAAGTGATGACTATTTATACAGAAGAGAAAAGGTATATTTTAGTTATCAAGAACGATTTGCTTTCGAAAGAAGCCGTCATGCATGCTCTGGACGAGAGCGAGTCGAGATTTCAAGCTTTGGTGACCAATACGCCAGGTTTGGTCTGTCAATTCCAGATTGATAATGCACTGCAAATTGAATTTAGCTATTTAAGTGATGGCTGTAAGGCGCTACTGGGTATCAGTCCTGAGGAATTGCGGCATTCCCCCAAATTGTTTTCTGCGATGATCAATATCGAAGATCACGAGAATCTAATTCGATTTATAGAGTCATCGTTAAATGAAATGAAAATGCTTAACTGGGAGGGACGCGTCTGGATAGAGGAATGGCAAGATACTAAGTGGATCAACTTGAGAGCGATTCCAAGAATGGCTTTACCTGGTGTGGTCCAATGGGAAGGGATAATGACCAATATCACCCAGAGTAAAAAGGAGAAGATTGAAATTGAGCAATCTCGCCAACGCTTAGCCGAACTGTCTGCTCATATGAATCAGATCAAGGAAAAGGAAAGGCATCGCATCGCACGTGAAATTCATGATGATCTGGGAGGTAACCTTACAGCGATCAAGATCGGTCTCTCTTCGATTATTAAGCGTATACCTGAAGACCAGAGAATATTGATCGAAAAGGCCCGAGATCTTGAAAGTATTGTGGATAGCACGTTTGAGGCTGCACATCGTATATCTAGTGACTTGCGACCCAACATTCTGGAATTAGGTATTGTTGCTGCGTTAGAATGGCAATCGCATCAGTTTGAAAAGCAGATGGGCATTCATTGTGTCTTTGAATCCAGTGAGTCTGAACTTGAATTGGATATGGATAAATCGATTACCTTATTTCGAATTTGTCAGGAATCCATGTCGAATATCGCTAAATATGCCAAAGCTACAGACGTGACTGTTTCGTTGAATGTATCCGGCGATACTGTATCATTGGAGATCATAGATAACGGCGTTGGAATTAAAGCAGGCGATATACTGAAACCTAACTCGTTTGGGTTGAGGGGGATGGCGGAGCGAGTCTCGGCATTAAATGGCACTTTCTCGGTAGAAAAAGGACATAAACATGGAACAAAGGTCGTTGTTAGGATTCCTTTTGTTCATGAGCATGAATATTGACAGGTACCGTTTATTCACAACGTATTGAATATGCCCAAATGAGCAAGAAAATCAAAGTAATCATTGCAGATGACCATGCTATCCTGAGAGCCGGACTTAAACAGATCCTGGCCGAGACTGAGGATGTCGAGGTTGTGGCTGAGGCAAAAAATGGAAATGAAGCGATAAAACTGGGAAGTCAGTCAATCGCGGATGTCATATTGATGGATATTTCAATGCCTGACAGAAATGGTATGGAAGCTTTGAAGTTCATTAAAAAAGAGAATCCGCATATTGCCGTGTTGATGCTTTCTATGCATCAAGAAGATCAATATGCTGTTCGGGCGCTCAAGGCCGGAGCTTCAGGATATCTATGCAAGCAAAGTGCCTCATCTGATCTCGTTACTGCAATTTATACGGTGGCGAAGGGAAAGAAGTACATTACCCCTGAGGTCGCAGAAATATTAGCTAACCAGGTAGGCGGTGAAGGGGAGCGCGCGCCTCATGAGAGTCTTTCCGATCGAGAGTTCCAAACTCTTATTATGATTGCTTCCGGTTTGTCAGTTGGTGAAATTGCCGACAAACTCTCTCTTTCTGTCAAAACGGTAAGTATGTACCGATCCAGATTGCTAGAGAAAATGCAACTCAAACATAATGCGGAAATTACGCATTACGCCATTAAAAATAATCTAGTCGATTAAATTCATTCCTTGCCGGAATTCTTAATTTAAGCAAGTTTTACCCTCTTGTTACTGTATTTATAAATGCATGTAAAGCGATAGCATGGCGGTATCAATTTATCAAAAACTGTGAAATGAAATCAATCGTGAAAATTCGGAGGAAATTAAAGATTTAAGAATTCCGGTCGTCATCTGTTCATGATTTAGCCTTTGAGGTGGGGTTTTAGAAAAGTCTATCCATTACTAAACTTTTCTAAAACTTAGCCGATAAAAGTTACAACAGCACTGCAATGACAAGAAATCATGCGGCGTTGAAGGTAAATCAAAATTAGAAAACTAACTGAAATCTTAAATTTGAAGGAGTACTAAAAATGGCCTCAGTAATTAACACCAATATCAATTCATTGAATGCTCAAATGAATCTGTCCAAGTCACAAGATGCCTTGAGCACATCCATCGAGCGTTTGTCCTCGGGATTACGTATCAACAGTGCGAAGGACGATGCTGCCGGTTTGGCGATCGCAACCCGCATGACCGCGCAGATCAACGGCATGAATCAGGC
>CAIPBJ010000120.1 GCA_903863255.1 uncultured Methylophilaceae bacterium | reverse complement strand
TAGAAAATCCTAAGTGTAACTGCCTAGAGTGTATCTAACACTCTGTCAGACCCCCCTGCTATAATTAACCTAATAAACAAAAAGAAAGAAGGTAGCAAATAATGCTAATCTCAGAAGCCCTAGAGGGTAAATTCCACCGCTCGTATAAAAATTCTCGTGAGGGAATTATTCAATTTGCAGAATTGCGAAAAGATGTTTATACCAAAGAAGGCGTGTTTGCCTATGCTGTAAAAGTCCGACCACATTGGAACGGAACAGGTTATCCTAAGCCTGACTTCTATACAACAATTTATGTGGGGGTAGATGAATAATGGCTAATTTAATGGACGAATTAGAAGGCGTGTTTATCTGTGATGAATGCGATACCCTTGCAACTGTGTCAGTGCAAGGTGATACAATAACTATAAATAAATGTAAATGCTTAACCCTAGATTGGAATAACTAAATGTATAAACTAACTGTAACCTATGACTCAAATCCCGTCCCTGATTATTCTTATCAGTGTTCAGATGAATTGGAAGCGTTCAAGGATTTCCTGTCTTATGTAGACTGGGGTTTCGCAAATGAATACTCAACTGTAAATCTATTAACGCCTACTGGCAAGATGTACACAAAAATCTTTTATCGTGAAGGCAGAAAGGTGGTTGAAAAATAATGGGACTTAATATGGCTACAGAATTAGCAGATGGAACACTTAATCTAAATATGGCAGATTCAATTGCTATGCACTTGCGGGTTAATCATTATCCTCCCGTACCGACTTCAATGGTGCAACCTTGCATAGATGCAATTGACGCATACTGGGAAGATGATTTTAATCGTGAAATTGAATTACCTGAAGGCGTATTGTGGAGGGGAAATGAAAATGCTCCTGCTTATGCAATTATTGAAAGTCATCACTTAGAAGCTTGGTGTCAAGATGACGAATACTATGAGGAATAAAATTATGGAAAAAGTAAAGAGAATTCAAGAGTTGCGTCGCAGTAATGCTGCGACTGCAATTCCATCAAAGAAAAAATATTCACGCAAAGAAAAATATAAAAATAAATTTGACAATTAGCTGAAATTTTGCTGCGCACGCTCGGGCGTGTCGTGTCAAGTCAAAACGCCGTTTACGGCGTGTGATTTTAATCTCCCAAATACTGGCGAGTATAACTGGATAATGTCAGTGCAACCTGTTATAATTCCAATATCAAGAAAAAAGAAAGAGGTCAAAATGACTACTATGATAAAAACTTATTGCCAAAGTTGTGGCAAGCGTTGTTCAGATATTTCTATCTATGACGCACAATTTTCTGATGAGCCTACTTGTTGGGAATGTATTTTTAAGTCCTGCCCAAATTGCAATGGTCAAGGTATGACTGGCTGGGTATCTTTAGACGGTGATTTTGATTTTGAGTATTGCGAATGCAACCCCCTATGCCTAACACTAGAGGAGATTAAATAATGAATAATGAAACTATTTTTGAAGTAGCCTGCCTATACTATGAAATTTGCGGGGCTAAAGAAACCTTCTACTCTGAAGAAGAATATGAAATTTATGGTGACGATTATGTCTGCCCTGAATGCTATGATCAAGAGGATATGGGTTTTATGGGTCTTGATTCATTCCCGCTATCTTTAGAATATGATGAGGGGAATAATGTCTAATGAACTAGACTATCTTTGGGAAAATTACAAAAAAGCTACTTGGAACACAATGTCAGTACCCTCTGATATAATAAACCTATTAACCCAACAAAGAATGGAAAATAAATAATGACAATAACTTACGCTAATGCAGTTGAACTAATTGAACAGGCTATTAAAGATTTTGCTAATGGTCTTGAACTTGCTGACTCAACTGTTGCTGATATTACTTTCGCAGTAAATAATGATTTGCAGATGAGAGATTATCTAATCGGATTACCTATTCATCACGGCCTTGGTATCTCTGCTGGATTTATTAATGAACTTTCAGAAAAGGTTACTCATTCAGAGCGATTTGCATATGATACTGTTAATGCTATGTATCACTATGAGTTGAAAAATATGGAAGCCGTTCAGTTGCTTGTTCAGTCTGCTGAGGATTCTAATCCTAACTACAATTTGCTCAAGTTGATTAAGCGTGTTATCTCTGCGGAATGGCCTTCTAGCACTTTCACAAAAATGCGAAATGATTTGGCTAGTACAGTTGCAAAGTATATTGCAGATAATTCTGATTTTGTAATTGGAGATGTAGCGTAATGGTTAAACATTCAATTGGTCAGTGTTAACTTAATTTAAAGAATGGGACAAGCTAATTATAAAGATAGCGACATGGATTTTATCGCACGTGATGACATGCTTTATCATCGCTGCAGTAGTCCATGTCGTTGACTTATTTTTTAGCATAACACGCCGAAACAAAACTTGACAAAGCCCGCAAAATTTGCGCAGCTGCGCCCCTGTCAAGGCGACACGCCGATTACGGGGTGTGATTTTAATCTCTGGATGTCCGTTTTGTCTGTATCTAATTAATTAAGTGGACAGGTGTCAGTCCTATCTGCTAGAATAGGGATACATAAACAGAAAGAAGGAAAAACCTATGTCAGTTCAATCACCTGTGGGCAATCTTGCTCACCAATCAGAAATCAACGATGGTTCTGCAACTCTTGCAGTTAATCTTCGTACCAATCCCGCTTGGCACTCTTTCGCCAATAAAGTATTCTCAAAAGATGTGGCAGTTACAACAGCAGCAATGGTGTCTGGTGCTAACCTTTCTAATTGGAATGTGCAACTAGAATCTGTTTCAGATTTATTGCAACCTAACTACACAACAGTTTCAGATAACTTTCTTGTTGTTCGTGATAATCCAATCACAGCAGGACAAAAAGATGTTCTCTCAGTTGTAGGCTCACGCTACAAAACAGTTCAGAATGAAGATTTGTTTGCGTTTGCTGATAATATCCACGATGGCAATCCTGATGTAGTTTGGGAATCTGCTGGTTCTCTCAAGAATGGTCGTGTAGTCTATGGCTCAATGTCAATTCCCCGCACTATGGTACTAGACCCTAATGGTGCTAACGATGAGACAAAACTCTATCTAATTGTTTGGACTTCACACGATGGTTCAGTTGCAGTTCAATCTGCTATCACGCCTGTTCGTGTTATGTGCCAAAACACTCTTAACCTTGCTATGAAGCGAGCAAAGCAATCTTTCAAGATTCGTCACACTCAGACAGTAGATGGAAAAATCGCTGCTGCTCGTGAGGCTCTTGGTTTGACTTTCTCTTACATGGACGAGTTTGAAACTCAAGCAAAAGAATTATTCTCTCGTGAAGTTACAAATGCAGAATTCTCAAAGATTGTAAATGCACTTTATCCAAAGCCTGAAAAGGACGCTAAGGGTTCAATCAAGAAATGGGAAAATAAAGTTCTCCTTGTTGATGACCTTTATCATAATTCAATTACAAATGCTAACATCAAGGGAACAGCGTGGGGTGTTGTAAATGCTCTAACTGAACGCCTTGATTACTATCGCACAGCCCGTAAGGGTGGAGATTCACTAATGGCAGGTGCTAGTGGATTTGACCCAGTAGTTACAGCAGAAAAAAATAAAATTGTTAAGCAGGTTCTTTCTTTAACTGCTTAATAAATCGTGAGGGGCGAAAGCCCCTCACACTTTCTGATTCCATAGATCAATTGGTTAGATCGCTACCCTGTCACGGTAGAGGTTGCGGGTTCAAGTCCCGTTGGAATCGCAAGTTTGATTGGTCAGCTCGGCGTGTTGGGTTGACAAAAACCTTAGCGGGTGCGCAAAAATAAATCTATTTGTCAAGTCTTACG
>CAIPBJ010000119.1 GCA_903863255.1 uncultured Methylophilaceae bacterium | reverse complement strand
AGTGTTTATATTTTAGGCCCTGTGTCCAACGGGGTACTCACCTCTGTCGGATTACTATCAGATTTTGACTGCAACTTGAATCCCTCTAGTTGCGTCTCTAAATTTTCCAGCACCACAGCAACGGTATCAACTTCTGGAGCCAGCAGTTTGTTCAATGGTTTTAATGGAAATCTCATTTTTGGAAACCCAACAAAGAACTCTATAACTGCAAACATCTTTACACCAGATCAAAACGGTAGCGTCTACATCAGTTATGGATTGAAGAGTCAACAACCTAACCTTCAATCAAATACATCTGAGCTTTTAGCGGGAAGACCAACAGTCATTGAATTAGGCGGTCTAAGTGCTGACTCAACCTACTACTATCAGCTTTTTGTCCAATTGAAAAATGCAAAAGGATTCATCTCAATGGGAGAAAAGTCTTTTCATACTGCGAGGTTGGCTGGGAGTGCTTTTGTATTCACCATTCAAGGGGACTCACACCCGGAGCGTTTTAAAACACAATTTGACCCTAATCTTTATGCCAGAACTTTAACCACTGCACTTAACGATCAACCAGACTTCCATATCACGCTAGGTGATGATTTTAGCGTCGACACCCTTGATCCAAGCACGATCAATCAAGCGCAAGTAGCAGCACGGTACACGCTTCAAAGACCATTCCTGGGGATGATTGGTGCATCTGCTCCCGTATTTTTAACAAACGGTAACCATGAGCAAGCGGCAAGATACCTCTTGGATGGAACATCAAACAACGTAGCAGTTTGGGCACAAAACGCAAGAAATCTTTACTTCACTCAACCCTCATCAAGTGATTTTTATTCAGGAAATACTGAACAAATCCCTTTTGTCGGATTGCTCAAAAACTATTTTTCTTGGACTTGGGGCGATGCACTTTTTTGTATCATTGATCCCTATTGGGAATCCCCAGTTGCAGTTGACAATGTTTTTGGTGGTTCAAGTAAACGATCAAATATGTGGGATGTGACCCATGGGGATGCGCAGTACCAATGGTTAAAGAAGACATTGGAGTCTAGTACTGCAAAATTCAAGTTTGTATTTGCGCATCACGTCATGGGAACGGGGCGAGGTGGTGTGGAATTGGCAGGGTTATGGGAATGGGGTGGAAAAGATCAATCGAGCAATTATTTGTTCACTCAACAGCGTCCAATATGGGCAGACCCGATACACCAACTATTTGTCAAAAATAAAGTATCCATTTTTTTTCAAGGTCACGATCATATTTGGGTTCATCAAAGTCTTGATGGTGTGACCTATCAAACAATATCGGAACCTGCTGATCCCTTTTATGCACTCTACAACAGTGATGCATATATTACCGGCGAAAGATTTCCTAACTCAGGCTATACACGTGTAACGGTTAATGCAGCGCAAGTAAAAGTTGAGTATGTGCGAACGTTCCTACAGAACGATGAAACGAATAGCAAAGTAAGTGGCAAATCAGTCTTTAGCTACACCATTAACTAGGGTTGAATTAACATGTTGAAAGTTACTTTGATTTTATTGGTGTATTTGAACCTGATTTCTTGCAGTTCTGGTGTTGACTCTTTTGCTGAAAGAAGCCTGCCAGACACCTCCACTGCAATATCAAACAGTACGCTCTTTTCGCCTCCAAAAAGCCTTCAAATCACCCCAAGCAATCCAGCAATCAATTTCGATATTGACTCACTCTTTAATTGGGCAGAGTCTCAGTACGCAGCGTATTTCCCAACTCATGAAATTTCACAAAAATCAGGGGAATACACTTTCAGGTATTACAAAAATTCAGGAAATTATTTGGGCGTTTCAAATGATCAAGTCTATATTCTTGGTCCTCTGAGCCAAGGAAAATTGATGCGAGTTGGCGTGCTAAGCGATTTTTATTGCAGCGCAATTCCAACGGCTTGCGGTACAAGTTTTAACTCAAACAAAACCTTTTCTGGAAATGTTCTTTTAGGCTCTCCAACGAATGTGTCTATTATGGTCAGTTGCTTGACAGCAAGCGATTCAGGTGGTGGATATTTGAGTTGGGGGACAACAGAACAAGCGAATGACGGTTTTACTTCATTTAAATACACTGACGCCATTGGCCCATCTGTTTTTTATATTTCAGGACTTCAAGCAGACAAAGATTATTATTATCAATTCATTTTTCTAAATCAACAAGGAGAATGGAAAAGTACACCCATCAATAAATTCCATACAGCAAGACCTCCTGGTGCAGAGTTTACATTTACCATTCAAGCCGACTCGCATCTTGACGGCAATTCAGATTTGGCAACTTATCAGTTGACTCTCGCAAATATAAGACGCTCTAACAGTGATTTTCATATCGACCTGGGTGATACATTCATGACTGAAAAGTTTGCCACGCCGTTGACTAATTTTGTCAGTAAAGCCCCTGATTTAGAGACCGTTCATAGTAGATATCGATATGAGAGAAATAACTATGGATCTTTGACCTCATCCGTACCTCTATTCTTGGTCAATGGAAATCATGATGCTGAGTTGGGTTGGCTTTTGGATGGTGGGACACAAAATAATGCGATTTGGGCAACATTAGCAAGGCAGAAGTATTTTTTGAACCCTGGCCCTTCGAACTTTTATTCCACAGATACGGTCACCGATATTTGGACAGGTCAACGGTCATCATGGTATGCCTGGACCTGGGGCGATGCCTTATTCGTAGCACTTGATCCTTACTGGAACACACTTAAATCCCCTACAAGTGACCCTTGGACTCAGACCCTTGGGACCAAACAATATTTGTGGCTTTCTGACACTTTAAAAAACAGTAACGCAAAATACAAGTTCATTTTCACTCATAACATCATAGGTGGTTTAATCGGTGAAATGAGAGGCGGTATAGAAGCTGCCCCCTATTTTGAGTGGGGTGGTAAAAACTTAGATGGCACAGATGTTTTCAGTCAAAAAAGACCTGGATGGAGTATGCCTTTGCATCAGCTTTTTGTAAAAAATGCTGTAACGGCTGTATTTCATGGGCACGACCATTTATATGCCAAACAAGATTTAGACGGCATCGTTTATCAAGAAGTCCCACAACCAAGTGCAATAAATTTTTCAAACTTCAATAGCATTGCCTCTTCGTATGGATATAAAAATGGCACTATTCTTGGTAGTTCAGGATTTATAAAAGTAACTGTTAACTCAAAATCTGTGCAATCACAGTACATTAGAACTTGGCTATTAAAAGACGAAACCAATCAAAGAAAAAATGGTGAACTTGCTGATGCATGGCTCATCAATAAACCTTGAATTTAGCATGAAGAAATATATCTTTTTATTTATCCTATTTTTCATTCGATTTGCATTTGCCACCGATCAGTTTGATGGCACTTATTTGACGATTCCCCAGGTAAAGGTTAACAACACCACTTATACCAATGTCAAAATCACTATCAAAGATATTTTATCAATAGGTAATACTGTATCTTTATCTGTCATTGACACTTACAGTCCATCCAGCAATGAGCTCTTTATACCTTCTGTCCAAGCCTATGGAAGAACCTACAACAGTGTGCTTGTTCATGTTGGTGACGTCATTTCCGTTGGCAGTGCTAGCCAAGCAAGTGTTTTTACACTCAGCAGCTCTACGGGCAATACCATGCCTGCTATCAATACATGTGATGGGATGGGCGTCTCTCCTGATCTTCAGTGGATCAATGCCCCAAGTGGAACAAAGGAGTTTGCCCTATTGATGAAGACGGTGGCTCCGACTGAAACCAAGTACAACTGGGTTTTGTATTCCATTCCAGGGTCGATCAACGCACTGAATAAAGACAATTTCGGAATTGGTTTGCCAGGGCTAGGGAGTGATGGTCCTTTTTTAGGCTATCAAGCACCATGCTCCCAAGGACCAGGCGTCAAAGTCTATACATTTACTATCTATGCCTTGTCTGCTTCTCCAGTTTTGGGTTTGACACCTCCAAGTGGTTCCAATTTGTTAAATTCAATTTCATCCATCACTCTTTCTACCGCCTCATTAGATTTAAGCTACAACGCCCCAGGAACAAGTGGGTTTGGTCAATCCAGTCAGTGCAATTTGATTAAAAATTCTACAAAAGCCTCAAAGAGTGGAACGCCAAGTGTGAGTTGTGATGGTACCTTTGCTTACTTAGGCTCTACAGGGCTGACCACAGATACCATGATGACGGGTATCACAGCTACAAACTTACAAGTTCCTATCGCTCAAAACTTTATTGGTGCGAATGCCTGGAAAATACCTTTAAATCCCAAAATTGCATCAGCTCCAACCTCTGTCCTTGACGGACCTATTGGCGTTGCAATCAACGGCATTCCCATTTTTAATCCTTGTAAGCAAGGAGGCTGTCAAAACTCAAATGGTGGTGGTGATACCAAAGTTTTAGGGGAGTTAGATATCTGCAACGGCCATGCTGGTAGAGCAGATGATTATCACTACCACGCTGCTCCAACTTGTTTGATGTCCCAACAAAATCCCAATTATTGGGATACTCATCCACTGGGATGGGCATTGGATGGCTATGCTATTTTTGGGTACAACGACAGTGATGGCAATTCTGCGGTTAGAGATTCCATATGTGGTGGCAATACAAAGACAACTTCAAATGCACCAAGTGGCTATGCTTACCACGTTACTGATGCTTCACCTTATATACTTTCGTGCTTGATGGGTGTTCCGAGTCCTGACTTGCTTAACCAAGCCAGCAAATATTCCCCTTTAAGAAAACCACCTGTTGACCCACTACCAAAAGTAAGCAATATGACTTTGTCGTCCAATAATACAAGTGGTTACACCTTATTAGAATTTACGTCGGCGTCAACTTTTAATACAACACCGGATAACTCATCAACTTATTCAACGGTCAATCCAAGTGGCACATATCAAATTCAATACAAAAGCATTGCTGGATCTGCTTTGACGGAGATTTTGGCGCTAACACAAAATAAAGGAAAAACTGCTTGCTGGGAGTTTCAGTTTTTAAATAAAACATTATCCAAGTCTTCGCAACCTACAGAATATTTTTGCAAATGATTAAATATTTTTTACTCTTAATTGCTTGTTTTTTTTCAAAAATTCACGCTCATGAGTTAACTGAAAACAGAGCCAATTTGTCGATTCGTGACAATAAAGCAATTTCAATTAATTTATTTTTAAATATTGCTGATCTCTTGATTAAATATAATCCCCAAAAAACAAATCAAGTTCAGATGTTTGCCTATATGTCTGCAATTGGTGATGCTGAGTTTGAATCAGAGATTGATCGCTTGTTTTTGAAAATTCAAAATGAAATAATCATATCTACAAATTTAAATTCAAATGCAAAGAATCCAATTGCACTGACTTGGCGATGGGAAGATAAAAATGTCTTGCGGCCCTACTTTAAGTCAATGTTGATGGATGCCCTGACCAATTCCTCAACTGTTCAGAATTCACACTTTCACGAAAAACAGGTTAAGTTGACTGCTTACGGCACCAGTAGCAATTCAATTGACAACATCCAATTTTCCGCACCAAGCGAATTCTCACCCATGACAATTGTGGTGGCTCGTATCTCTCAAAAATCTACTCAGGCTGATTCAATCAATCTCTTGTTTGATTTTAATTTGAAGGATTAATTGAGTAGGTGAATTTTCATAAAAACTCAAGGTGATCCTGAGTTTGGTATTTGAATACCATCAAAAAATGACCAACCTAATTTAACAATTACTAGATCATAATTTAACAGTCCAATAATCAAAGAGCATAGCGCCCTTCCAAGCAAAGCATGCGGGCATTGCAAAACCCTAAAGCGCTTTTATACACGTAAAGGCCAATTCGAGCGTTAAAGCAAAATGTTTGCTCAGCGTAGCGTGAGCATATATATTTTTGTAGCCTAATTCAATTGGAATTTACATCTACGTCAAGCAATAAGTATTAACTTTTGGCTAGTAAAAAAACATGCTTGCGTAGCGAAGCATTACATAGAAATCAAGAAATTCAATTAGGAAGATTATCTAAGTGAATGATTTCTTTTAATTTTTTATTGATTGGTGGGCGATACATGGATCGAACATGTGACTTCCACCGTGTGAAGGTGGCACTCTACCGCTGAGTTAATCGCCCATGCTACCAATTATATCAAAGGGTTGAGCCAAGCGCACAAAATCTGTTGCGTGCAATTGAGACACACAAAACATCAGGCCGAAACTGGCT
>CAIPBJ010000118.1 GCA_903863255.1 uncultured Methylophilaceae bacterium | reverse complement strand
TTTGGTAAGCCGGAATCGTTCCTGCGTCGAAGGATGGGGGTCGCCGTTGCGTCGGCAGATGATACGGTGGAAGCCAGAAGGCGCGCAAAGTTGGCAGCCAGTTTGGTGAAGCCGGTGGTGACGAACGAATGATCAACGAGATTGATGAGCCGAACGAACAAAAAAGTACTTTTTTCGAGGTGCTTGGCGGTATCGAAGCAATTCGCTCATTGGTCGAACGATTCTATGATGTCATGGATAGCGACCCGAGAGCTTCGGGAATCAGGGCGATGCATAACAAGGACCTCACTTCAGCAAGGGAAAAACTTTTCATGTACTTGACTGGCTGGACCGGCGGGCCGCAACTTTACATCGAGCGCTACGGGCATCCTAGACTAAGAGCGCGTCATCTTCCTTTTTCTATTGGTGAATCCGAGCGAGATCAATGGATATACTGCATGGTTCGCGCCATGCATGATTTGAATTACGATGAACATGTCATGAAACAACTGGGGTCTGCATTTTGGGAAATCGCCGACTTTATGAGAAACAAACCGTTGGAAGCAGTTTAGTTTCTTGGATTCAGTCCACCAAGCAATGCTGCAACTTCACCTTTAGGTTTATTTTTATGCGTCATCTTCATGACTTCAGCATCATTGGTGCTGCCAGATGGCTCATAGGGTTTGTCAAACCATTCGTCTTCCGGATTTTTCTTCTTACGTGGATGCGGTTTAGTTGAATCGGCTACTTTCGTAGAAGTGCTTTTCGTTCTCGTTCTTGTCTGACTTTCGCGTTCCGGAATTTCTGCCACTTCAACATCGAGTTTTCGTTTAATAAGCTTTTCAATTTCTACAAGGTATTTTTCCTCTTCAGGAGAAACCAGTGAAATCGCTATTCCAGAAGCACCAGCCCGACCCGTTCTTCCAATCCTGTGAACATAATCCTCCGGCGAACTGGATATCTCGTAATTAATGACCATCGGTAACTGGTCGATATCCAACCCACGGGCAGCAACATCGGTGGCAACCAATACGGATACCTTACCCTGCTTAAATGCATCAAGGGCCTGCATGCGTTCAGTCTGACTTTTGTCACCATGGATGGCATCAGCTGAGATGCCGTCTTTTGTAAGATGCTTTGCCAATCGGCTCGCAGTCAGTTTGGTCTTGGTGAATACGATGACCTGTTTGGCATCGTTCCCCGATAAAAGCTGAGTGAGAAGGACATGTTTGTCTTCCTGATGCACATGGTAGACTTTCTGGCTAACGTTATCCGAAGTTGCATTGCTTCTGGCAACTTCGATCAAAATCGGGTTCGTCAGAAAGGATTCAGAAAGTTTCTTTATTTCATTCGAAAAAGTTGCAGAAAACATCAGATTCTGCCGAACTTTGGGAAGCAATAACAAAATACGCTTCAAGTCCGGCATGAATCCCATATCAAGCATTCTGTCTGCTTCATCCAGGATTAGCATTTGTACCTGATCCAGACGCAGGGTACGTTGTTCAACGTGATCCAGCAATCGTCCTGGCGTCGCCACCAGTATCTCAACACCGCGCATCAGTTGAGGCGTCTGTGTCTTGATGTCCACACCGCCAAAAACCACAAGTGATCTGAGTGAAGTGTATTTTGCATAGGTTTTGATGCTTTCTTCAACCTGTATCGCCAACTCTCTGGTTGGTGTAAGAACAAGTGCCCGTATAGGATGCCTTGCAGGGGAGGCGCCACTATTAGCAAACGGGATAAGTTTCTGGAGTAAGGGTAAGGAAAATGCTGCAGTCTTACCGGTTCCGGTTTGGGCTCCTGCCATCAGGTCATGCCCATTCAGGACAACAGGAATCGCTTGTGCCTGAATGGGAGTCGGAGTCGTATAGCCAGAGTCAGTGAGCGCCTTTAAAAGTTCAGGCGACAACCCTAGGTCTGTGAAATTGATGGTTTCTGAGCTCACTGTCTGATTTCGTCGGATAAATATAAATTAAGTGAAGCTGCGCGGACGACGTGTTCTTTCAGCATCGCTGGTCCGTTTAGCGCCTCCAAATTTTTCCTGCGTCCTACCTGCGCCTGCAGCGTGTCGTGGTGCGTCGTTACGTGAATTCTCTCTACGCGGAGCTTCGTTACGAGGTGCACGGTTACCATCATTGCCATTACGGCTTGGTTCGGCGCGGTTTCCATCACGATTGTTTTCTCTTGGGGCATCCGAACGTGCGGAAAAGCCTCGTCCAGGATTGGAATCGCTTCTTGCACCTGGGTTGTGCCCACGGTTCTGGTTATGGCCCTGACCTTGTCCATGACCCTGGCCTCTTGGTTTGAATCCGCCCTTAGTTGCAGAACGTGGTCTTCCGTTGCCTCGGTCATCCGAACGAGGTGCCGGACGTTTTGGTTCGAAACCTTCAACGACGGTAATTTCGATTCGTTGACCGGTATATTGTTCGATCTTACGTAGCTGGTGACGGTCTGCATGGGAAGCGAACGATACGGCGGTGCCTGTATTGCCTGCACGTCCAGTTCGGCCAATGCGGTGGACATAATCTTCAGCGAATTTTGGCAGGTCATAGTTAATGACATGCGTGATGCCTTGAACGTCGATACCTCGTGCTGCGACGTCGGTTGCAACAAGTACCTTAACATCGCCATGACGCAGTTTCGTTAATGTACGGTTACGTGCGCCTTGAGTCATGTCACCATGGAGCGCGGCGGATTTATGTCCGGCAGCATATAGGTCTTCAGCTAAAAGATCCGCATGACGTTTTGTTGAAGTGAATACGATCGCTTGATTCATTTCTGGAGCGATCAGCAGATGTTCCAACAGTTTGTTCTTATGATTCATGTCATCAACAAAATGCAGTCGCTGCTCAATATGCGTATGTTTTTCTTTCTGGGACGAAATCTGGATCACCTTAGGTGATTTCAAAAGTGTCTTGGCGATATTGGCAATTTCACCTTCGAAAGTCGCAGAGAACATGAGTGTCTGACGCTCTCTCGGAAGGGCCTCGTTGATACGCTCGATATCAGGCATGAAGCCCATATCCAGCATGCGGTCGGCTTCATCAAGTATAAGCATTTGAAGCCGTGACATGTCAATGCGGCCACGATCCATGTGGTCAAGTAAACGACCAGGCGTAGCAACTAGGATATCCAAAGGTTGCGACAAAAGTTTGTTCTGAAGCGGATAAGGCATGCCACCGACGATGCTGACTGTACGGGCACGCATGAACTTTCCGTATTTACGGGCAGCTTCGTTAACTTGGGCTGCCAGCTCTCGCGTTGGAGTGAGAACTAGAATTCTAGGGCCGCGGGTTTTAGATGGGTGCGGCGTTGCCAGCAGATTAAGAGCCGGTAAAGTGAACGCGGCAGTCTTTCCTGTACCTGTTTGAGCGGAGGCCATGATGTCATGGCCTTCAAGCACTTCAGGGATGGCCTGGGCTTGAATGGGGGTTGGCGTTGTATATCCTGCCTCGATTAGCGCACGGAGGATAGACGGATGTAATTTTAAATTTTCAAATAATTCGGACACAATTTTCCCTTAATATGGAATAACAAAAAAGGGCGCAAGCAGATACTCAATTGCTGCAAAGAAAACTCGCAGACATGTTTAAGCGCGATACACAAGAATCAAAAATGAATCAAGAACGTATTTCTACCGGCGCACGGGCATAGCCACTAACCGGTAAAAAAACTGGAGAGCCACAAATACAGCATCGGGCTTCGAGAAGGCTAGGGCGATGAACAATCAAATCAAAGTAGCGAACTACTTTTCATCGAATTGCGCGCATTGTACTACCATTCATCATCCTGTCAAATGTTTTCTAATGTTTTGTGATAAACTCACGCCCTTTTAATCAATCGGTTCATACAAATGTCGCGCAATCTCCGTAATATTGCAATTATCGCCCACGTCGACCACGGCAAAACCACCATGGTGGACAAGCTTTTACAACAGGCTGGGACCTTTGCCTCTCACCAAGCTGTGACTGAACGCGTCATGGATTCCAATGACTTGGAAAAGGAACGTGGTATCACGATCCTTGCAAAAAATACTGCTGTTAATTTTGAAGGTACTCACATTAATATCGTCGACACTCCGGGTCACGCTGACTTTGGCGGCGAAGTAGAGCGTGTGCTGGGTATGGTGGACGGTGTCGTGCTCCTGGTTGACGCTGTTGAGGGCCCCATGCCTCAGACCCGGTTCGTCACGAAAAAGGCTCTGGCTCTTGGCTTAAAGCCAATTGTGGTTATCAATAAGATTGACCGTCCAGGTGCCCGTCCTGATTGGGTGATCAATCATACGTTTGATCTGTTTGCCAATCTGGGTGCTACGGATGAACAGCTTGATTTTCCTGTGGTTTATGCCTCTGCGTTGAACGGTTTCGCCATGTTGGACATGAAAGATAAGTCTGATACGATGCGGCCACTGTTTGAAACCATTTTGAGGCATGTGCAGCCACCAGAGGGCGATGTCAATGCGCCTTTGCAGTTGCAAATTTCAGCCTTGGATTATTCAACCTATACGGGGCGATTGGGTGTCGGTCGTGTGCGTAATGGCAAAATCAAGACGGGACAGATGGTTACCGTCATGAATCAAGATACGCAGGTCTCACAAGGACGCATCAATCAGGTTCTGGGTTTTAGGGGACTTGAACGTGTGCCTGTCGAGGAGGCTGAAGCAGGTGATATCGTGATTGTATCGGGGCTTGATGAAATTGGTATCGGGTTCACGATTTGTGATCGTGAAAATCCAGTGGGACTTCCACATCTGGGTGTGGACGAGCCAACATTGACGATGGATTTTATGGTGAACACATCGCCGCTCGCCGGTACGGAAGGTAAATTTGTTACTTCGCGTCAGATTCGGGATCGTTTGAACAAGGAATTATTGGTTAACGTGGCGCTTAGAGTCGAAGATACCCAAGATGCGGATGTGTTCCGTGTTTCAGGCCGGGGCGAACTCCATTTGACCATCCTTCTTGAAAACATGCGACGTGAGGGCTTCGAAATGGCAGTTGGAAAGCCGCGTGTGGTCTTCCGTGAAATTAACGGGGAAAAATGCGAGCCTTACGAGATACTGACAGTGGATCTTGAGGACGACACGCAAGGTTCTGTCATGGAAGAACTGGGCCGCCGTCGCGGTGAATTGCAGAACATGGAGTCTGACGGTAATGGGCGCACCCGTCTTGAATATAAGATTCCAGCTCGGGGTTTAATTGGTTTTCAGGGTGAGTTCCTAACTCTGACAAGAGGCACCGGCCTGATGTCGCACATATTTGATGAGTATGCTCCCGTCAAGCCCGACATGCCTTCCCGTCGTAATGGCGTGTTGATTTCTGC